>JAICHN010000062.1 GCA_025924845.1 Chloroflexota bacterium
AAGACCACCGGCGGCGTCCATGTAGGAAGTTCGGCCGCCGCCGTGGTCAAGGCGTACGGTGCCGCCGTGAAGCCTATTGCCCAAAGCGCCATGGTGCTTGCCTACCCGGGGCGGGCCAGTGCGAATGCCGGCAAAAACGCGGGTGGGCAGGTCAAACCGGTCGCCGTCCCCGCCGCACCGGTCGGCTCGGCCCTGGAGCTGGTTGGCAAGAACACCATGGACGGCGGTAATGCCGTTACCTACTTCGATCTCGATAAGGCAGGGAAGACCGTCACCTCGATCCGTACCGGCTACTATCCCTGGATTACCGCCGACCACGCCGGTCCCACTCAGGTTACCGCGATCACCACGACCCAGACCTGGGGAACGGCGGGCGGCCCCTATATGATCAGCGGCGATCTGAAAATCCCCCAGGGCGTAGTGCTGAATATAGAACCTGGTGTGCACGTCTACTTTAGCGGTTCAAACGCCGGCCTGCAGGTGGACGGCGGGGCGCTCAACGCGGCCGGCACCGCCGCCGCGCCCGTCGTCTTCACGTCGATTAATGACCAGGAGCACGGCGCTATAGATACGGTGACGCGATCCGCCCCGCGCCCGGGCGATTGGGATAGCGTGGGAGTGACCGCTGCCGGCGGTACGCTCCAACTCGACCATACTCAAGTCTATTACGGCGGCGCCGCGCCTCAGACAGCTGGTGCGGAACTCTACATTGCGAGCGGCGGCAACCCCAGCGTATCGATCCGGAACAGCGATATCGCGGCGGCGAAGCGCTTTGGTCTCAATGCCGGCGCCGCACCGCCCGGTACGGTGATTCGCGGCGACGAGTTCGCGGCCAATCCCTATCCCCTGCTCATTGGCGGCGGGATCAGCATCGACAACAGCAACGTCTTTACTACCTCCGATGATCCGCCCAACAAGCACAATGCCGTGTTCGTTACCCCGAGCGCGACGATCGCCGCGAACGGGGAAACAGTAGACTGGTCGCTGGTCGGCGTCCCGTTCATTCTGCAGGCCAAGGATCTGGTGGATGCCGGGGGCACCCTGAAGCTGGGTCCCGGCGTGGTGCTAAAGGGTTTCGACCTTCAATCGCGGCTGAGTGTATTGGATGCGCGCTTGATCGTGGCAGGCACTTCGAGTCAGTATGTGGTCATGACCTCCTATCGGGACGACGCGCACGGCGGCGACACGAACGGCGCCAGCACTCCGAAGCCCGGTGACTGGCGCGGTTTGATCCTGAAGGGCAGCAGCAAGAGCACAATCGGGCGACTGCGGATCCTCTATGGTGGGGCGACGGGTCATCCGGCCCTGGGCATCCAGGATCATGCGTCCGCCCAGATCACCTCTACCGAGGTCGCTTTCAGCGCTGCCGACGGGATTAATAATCGGTCCGATCAGCCCGTGACAATCAATCAGTGCGCGATCCACGACAACAAGGCAATCGCGATCAACGTCGAACCGGCTGCACAAACCGCGACCACTCTTACCGCGAACTCGCTGAACAACAACGGCGTGGTGGCCCAGCCGATGACGGGCCCTACGCAGATTCGCGCGATCACCGGGACTGAGACCCTGGCCCTCGCGGGCAGTCCCTACCTGATCAAGGGGGACGTGCGCATCGGCTCGGGGATCGACCTGACCATCGAGCCCGGCGTGCATATTTTCTTTCAGGGCACCCATGCCGGCCTCCAGGTGGACGGTGGAGCGCTCAACGCGGTCGGCAACGCCGCCGCGCCCATCGTCTTCACCTCGATCAACGATCCGGAACATGGGGCCATGGATATGACCAAACGCCCCAATCCCCAACCTGGCGATTGGGACAGCCTGGGGGTGACGGCTGCCGGGGGCACCTTGCAACTGGACTACGCGCAGATCTTCTACGGCGGCGCCCTGGCCCGTACCGGTCATGCCGAACTCTATATCGCAGACGGCGGGAAGCCCCAGGTGTCGATCCAGGACAGCGTGATCGCGGGCGCTATGGGCTACGGGCTCAACGCCGGCGCCGCGCCGCCCGGTACGGTGATTCGGCGCGATATCTTCGTCGCCAATACTATTCCACTCCTGATCGGCGGCGGAATCAGCATAGACGATACGAATGTATTCTCGGTAAAGGGCGCCCCGGCGAACGTCCACAACGCGGTGTTCGTGACGCCGAGCGCGACGATCGCCGCCAATGGGGAGACGGTGAATTGGACCCTGGCCGGCGTACCGTTCATCCTGCAGGCCAAAGATCTGGTGGATACCAGAGGGACGCTGGAACTGGGGCCTGGGGTTATTCTGAAGGGCTTCGACCCTCAATCGCGGCTGAGCGTGCTTGACGCGGACCTGATCGTGGCCGGCACGGCAAGCCGGTACGCGATCATGACCTCGTATCTGGACGATACGCATGGCGGCGACACCAATGGGGACGGCAGTGCGACCAGTGCGAAGCCTGGGGACTGGCGCGGCCTGATTCTGAAGGGCACCGCGAAGGCGGCGATTCAGCGCCTCCGGATCCTGTACGCGGGCGCGACAGGCCATCCAGCGTTGGGCATCCAGGATCACGCCACAGCTGATATTCGCCGGATCGAGATTGCCTTTAGCGCCACCGACGCGGTAAGGAATACGTCGGACCAGGCGGTAGCGATCAGAAACGGCGCCATTCACGACAATGCCACGTTTGGGGTCAATCTTGATCGGGCATCACAGGGGATGACGACACTCAGCGGCAACACGGAGGCTCATAACAATTCGGGCGACCAGGGGTTCGCCAGTGCCATGCCTCCCACGCCCGCCGCCGGCTCGTCGCCCACGCCGGCGCCGCCCACGCCGGCCCTGGGCGATATGATGCCCGCGGACAATTCGACCGCGATCACCGTTCCCACGGTCGTGACCGCGACCGCCGGGATTGGCATGTCCGCCATGGCGGAGCCGGACGCGACCGATACGACGACCGCGCCGCCCGCGAGCACGGACACGCCCACCGTCACCGATACGCCGGTGCCGGCGGCGAGCGACACGCCAACGGCGCCGGTCATAGCGACGACGATCGCCGCGCCGACCAATCCGCCGACGGAGATCCCCACCGACTCGCCGACCGTAACGGATACGCCAACTGCTACCGATACGGTCACCCCGACGGACTCCGCTACCGCTACGGAAACGCTGACCGCGGTCCCAACCGACACGGCCACGCCGACTCCCGCCGACGCGGTTGATGCCGGGACGGCAGATACGACCGTTCAGCCCGGCGACGCATCGCCGGTGAGTACGCCAATCACAAAGGGCAGGCTGTAGGCGATCGCGGCGGTACTATTACGATCCTCTTCCGGCTAGAGCCGAGTGTGCAGCAGGATACGGGAAGGCGAGGACTGCGGTCTCCTGGTAGGGACGAGGGCGACTGCGGTCGCGGGGCAGCCCCTGGATCACCCCGCTCGTACTCCCTCTGCTCCCTGGCCAGGCAGCACAGCCTGCCCACCCGGCCGCAGCCGTTCGTCCCTACCTTGCGACCGCAGTCGCAGGTTCCTCATCCTCGTCGAGGCCGAGCGAGGAGGACCCCGATCACACTGCTAATGTCGAGCCGTGCATGCGTCCTCTGGACAGCTGGACACCCAAGCATGGGCCTTGTAGCCTGAGTGCATGGTCGCCAAACAACCGTTCCAGATTGATCGTGCCCTCGATCTGGTGCGCGCCGCCGTGGCGGAGTTCCCGCCCGCGGCCCTCTTCCAATTGCGCGACGAAGGGTTCGGCAGCGTCTTCGAGCAGTTAGTTGCCTGCATGATCTCCATTCGCACTCGCGACGAGATGACGCTGCCGATTGCCCGCCACGTGTTCGAGCGGGCGCGTACGCCGGCAGATATGGCCGCGCTGCCGGTCGAGGAAATCGACGCGCTGATTGGACAATCCAGCTTTCACGCCCCGAAGGCGGCACAGATTTCCGCCATCGCCCGGCGTACAGTACGCGAGTTCGACAACGCCCTGCCGTGCGACTACGATGTGCTTGTCTCGCTGCCGGGGGTGGGGCCAAAATGCGCGAACCTGGTGTTGGGCATCGCCTGTGGGCGCCCCGCCATCGCGGTTGATATTCACGTGCATCGGGTGACCAACCGCTGGGGCTACGTACACGCAGGCGCCCCGGAAGGCACGCTGGCGGCGCTGGCGGCAGTGCTGCCCCAAGCGTATTGGATCGAGATCAACCGCCTCCTGGTCCCATTCGGCAAGCACGTTTGCACCGGTACACGGCCTCGCTGCTCAACCTGTCCCCTGCTGGATATGTGTGAACAGAACGGGGTCACGAACGCGCGGTAAGCGGCGGACAGCTTCAGCTTGTACGGAGGGCGGCCGAGATCCCTACTGCTCCAGCGTGACCCACTGCTGCAATAGCCCATCCAGTTCGGTCTGGCCGGCGGCGTGAGCCTCGGCCAAGCGGCGCACATCGTCCACCAGCCCCCACTCGCTCGCCTGCTGTAACTCGCGCTCATGTTGGCTTTGCAGCGCTTCAAGCTCCGCGATCCGCGCCTCCAACGCCTTTATGGTCTGGGATTGGCGACGCGCTTCCTTCTGCGCCGCCTGCACGGCGCGCCCTGTGGTGGCGCGGCTCTCGACCCGCGCTACGCCCGCGGCCTCCTTCTCGCGTATCGCCTCGCGGCCCCGTGCGGCCAGATATTCCTGGTAGGTGCCGCTAAATACCCGCAAGGCGCCCTCCTCGATCTCCCAGATCCGGGTAGCCAGGCGGTCCACCAGGTACCGGTCGTGCGAGACAAGGAGCAGCGTGCCCTCGAAGCGCTCCAGACTCTCTTGCAGGACTTCCTGGGCCGGAATGTCCAGATGGTTGGTCGGTTCGTCGAGCAGAAGGAGATTGGCGCCCTCCAGGGCCAGCAAGGCCAGGGCCAGGCGCCCGCGTTCGCCGCCGCTCAGGGCACGCACCGGGCGCTCGACATCCTCACCTCGGAAGAGATAGCGGGCCAGGTATTCGCGCGCCTCGCCGATCGGCAGGTTGCGGTGGGCCAGTAATTCCTCCAGCACCGTATGGTCGGGGTCGAGCGCATCGTACGCCTGGGCAAAGTAGCCCACCTGTACGTTGGCACCCAGGGTGACCGTACCGCTCATCGGAGGCAGTTGGCCCAATACGGTGCGCAGGAACGTCGTCTTCCCGGTCCCATTGGGACCGATCAGAGCGGCACACTCCTGGCGATGTAACTCAATTGGTCCGGTGCTGAACAGAGTGCGGGTAGGATAGCCGATGCGGAGGTCGGACGAGCGCAGCACGACGTTGCCGCCCCGCGCCGCCGTCTTGAGGTGCATGGCGAGGTGCGGGGGGCGGCCTACCGGGGGACGCAGTTCACGAATCGCTCGCCATGCTTCGTCGACGGTGAGCGAGCTAATCCCGCCCAGACCGGTTTCCGACCAGCTTTTCCCCTGTACGCCCTCGATGCCCAATTCGGCGATGGCCGCTAGTTCGCGGCTGAGCCGCTTCAGCTTCCCCTTCGCCTCCACCATCTTTCGCCAGCCGATATAGCGCTTGATCAGCTCGATCTCGGCAGTGAGGCGTTCCTTGGTGCTCTCAAATAACTGCATGCGGCGATCCCACCGCTCCTGACGCTGCTTGACGTAGGCGGTGTAGTTGCCGCGGTAGGTTTCCATGGCGGTGGGACTCAACTCCCAGATTCGATCCGCCACCCGATCCAGAAAATAGCGGTCGTGGCTGACGACAAGCAAGGCACCGGGCCAGGTGCGGAGCGTCTCCTCGAGCCAGGCCGTAGCTTGCATATCGAGATGATTGGTGGGCTCGTCCAGCATCAGGAAGTCGGGCGATTCGAGAAGGAGGCGAGCCAGCAGGGCGCGCGTCTTCTGCCCGCCGCTCAGTTGGGCGATCGGCGTCTCCCAGAGCGACTTGGGGAAGCCGAGTCCATCCAGCACGCGGGCGATCCGCGTCTCGTAGTCGTAGCCGCCGCCCCGCTCGAACGCCTCTTGGACCTCGCTGTAGCGGGCTATCGTTTCCTCACCATGATCGCCGGTGGCCATGCCTGCCTCGAGCACGCGTAGCTCGGCTTCGTGCGAGAGCACCTCGGCGAAGACCGTCCGCATTTCGGCATGCACCGTGTGTTCGCGGCGGGCAAACGCTTCCACGGCCTCCTGCTTCAGGTAGCCGATCCGTTGCCCGCGCGCCAGGTGTACGGCGCCGCCGCTCGGTGGGCTATCTCCGGCCAGGATGCGCAGCAGCGAAGTCTTCCCTACGCCGTTGGGACCGACCAGCCCGATCCGCGCGTCCTCGGGGACGCTGAGCGCGAGGTCGCTAAAGATGTCACGTCCGCCATAGGCGAGGCTCAGGTGCGAGGCAGTAAGAACGGGCATCGGCTGCGGTTAAACTTCTACCGCCTGGGCCTGATTGGAGCGTCGCGCCATCTTGACCCGTTCGTTGTTGTCGAGGATACGCTTACGCAGGCGGATGGCGCCGGGCGTGACCTCCACCAGTTCATCACTGCCGATGAAATCAAGGGCCTGTTCCAGACTGAGCTTCATCGGGGTGACCAGCTTGATCGCGATATCGGCCGTACTCTGGCGCATATTCGTCTGCTGCTTCTCGCGGGTCACATTGACCGCGATATCGGCGCTCCGCGCATTGAGACCCACAATCATCCCCTCATAAACCGAGACGCCGGGATCGATAAACAGGTTGCCCCGTTCCTGGGCGCGGACCAGGCCGAAGGACACCGCCGTACCATCCTCCGAAGCGACCAGCACGCCGTTGCGGTCCGTCTCCATCGGCCCATACCAGGGCTCGTAGCCCATGAGCAGACTGGAGAGCGTGCCGTTGCCGCGGGTCGCGGTGAGAAAGGCGGAGCGGAAGCCGATCAGGCCGCGGGTGGGGATGGCGAATTCCAGGCGCGTATTCCCCGAACCGTCGCTATGCATATTCACCATCTGCCCGAGGCGGCGGCTGAGCGCTTCGGTACAATAGCCGATGAATTCATCCCGTGTATCGATCACCAGATGCTCGATCGGCTCGTGCGTCTTGCCGTCGATCTGGCGAGTGATCACCTCGGGGCGCGAGACCTGGAACTCAAAGCCCTCGCGGCGCATCGTCTCGATCAGGATCGCCAGGTGCAACTCGCCGCGGCCCGAGACCAGGAACACATCGGCGCTTTCCGTATCGGAGACGCGGAGCGCCACATCGCGCTCGAGTTCGCGGTACAGGCGGTCGCGGAGGTGGCGGGAGGTCACCCACTGTCCCTCGCGGCCCGCGAACGGGGAGGTGCTGACCCCGAAGCTCATCCGTACGGTGGGCTCCTCAATGGCGATGCTCGGCAATGCCTCCGGGCAGTCGGCGGCGGCCACCGTATCGCCGATGGTCAGATCGGGGATACCAATCAGGGCGACGATCTCGCCCGCCGACACCTCGTCCACCGGCATGCGTTCAAGGCCCTGGAAGGTGTAGACACCGGTAGCGCGGGTACGAGCCCTGGTATCACCGCCGCTGAGGACGACCAGGGGATCGCCGGGACGCAGCCGTCCGCGCATCACCCGTCCTACGGCAATCTTCCCCTGGTAGTTGTCATAAATCAATGATGTAACGAGGAACTGGAGCGGACTTTCGGCATCGACCATCGGCGGGGGAACGTGGCGGACGATCGCCTCGAAGAGGGGACCGAGCCCGCTGCCGTCATCCTGGCCGGTGTAGAGTGCCGGATCGGTGACGGCGATCCCTTGCTTGGCCACGGCATAGAGGACGGGAAAATCAAGCTGATCCTCATGAGTGGCCAGTTCGAGGAAGAGATCCTGGGTCAGGCGGAGCACCTCGTCGGGGCGGGCATTGGCCCGGTCAATCTTATTAATCACGACGATGGGCTTGAGGCCGAAGCTGAGTGCCTTGCGCAGGACGAACGTGGTTTGGGGCATAGGGCCATCGACCGCGTCGACCAGGAGAAGGCAACCGTCGGCCATGGTGAGGACGCGTTCGACCTCGCCGCTGAAATCGGCGTGACCGGGCGTATCGATGATATTGATCTTTACGCCGTGATACATAACGGCGTTATTCTTGGCGAGAATGGTGATCCCCTTCTCGCGTTCGAGATCATTGGAGTCCATGATCAAGGTACCCACGTGCTGGTGAGCACCGAAGACCTTACTCTGCTTGAGCAGGCCATCGACGAGCGTGGTCTTCCCGTGATCGACGTGGGCGATAATGGCGATGTTGCGGATATCTTCGCGGCGGCTATGCTGCATGAGTGCCCTCGTGGTAGCGCGGGCAGCGAGCATTCGGCGGCCGCGCGAGAATAAAAAGGAGACAAGCGAAATCTAGAGGGCGGAAAACCCCTTCTTACAGTATAGCCGACCGGTGGGAACGAGGTACTACATTCCACGCGATCTCATCGCGACATTCGTTGCCGGCACGACGCTTGAGGATTTCACGAGAGATATACCGCGACTGAGGAGCCAATTGGCGCCACATGGTATCCCGAATGAGGAGTAACGGCAAACGCCCTACCAATACGTTGCAAGCCCGGGGAACAACGCCATGACGGGGTCGGACGTGACCAGTGGCATCCCCTCCGCGATGGCCTGCGCCGCTAACATGCGGTCAAAGGGATCGCGGTGCTCCACGGCGAATAGTCCCGCGGCCAGCGCATGCGCCGACCCAACCGGCAGCTCCCGCGCGCCAAGGGTAGTCAGGTGGGCCAGGTAGCCATTGACGATGCGCTCGGCGCCTGGGAGCTTCCCCAGCCTGTATTTCGTGGCTATTTCCCAGGCAGTGGCCGCACTGATCAATACGGTGGTGTCACGATTTTCGATGAGCGTACGCACCGCCGGCGAAAGTCTTCGCGGGTTGGAGAATGCCCAGAGGACCACGTGCGTGTCGAGCAGAACGCTCAGTCCCATGCGGCCAACTCGTCGTCGGGCAGCGGCTCTAAGAAGGCGTCGTCGACGGGTGCGTCGACAAAGCCAAGTGGCCGCTTGGTAGGCGGCGCGAGCGGCACCAGGCGGGCGTAGGGTTTGCCGGCTTTGGCGATGACGATCTCCTCGCCGGCGTGGGCACGCTCCAGCAGCTGGGAAAGATGTGTCTTGGCGGCGTGTATGTTGATAACCGTATCCATGCCGAAACTCCTTAGGTCTAGTTTATCAGACTTAGTCCATCAGTTTCGCCTGCTTCCTCCCTGCTTTCGGATGCACAGGGTTGTCACGCTTCTCGCCGTGCGGATTGGTGGCCAAGTGCCTGAAAAAGTGAAATCAGCGTCTCAAGCGTAGGATTGGCATCAGAAGCGCCGCCGACTTGTTTTAAGCCGGCATTTGTCGGCAGCCCTATAGGTCTTAGGTCTATAGGTAACGGCACGCCGGCGTGCATGCCTGAACACTGTACTATGCCGCAATGGGCCACGGATATGTTCAATTCGCGACATTTAGATGCACTGGCAGGCAAGCGTGGTCTATCTTGAGGAGGAGCGGGGAAGCTGGGACAGGGATGAAGGCCTAGGGTAACGGCCTCCGTATCATGCGTGGGGAACGATTTTGACGTTCCCACGTAGATTGGCAGCCCGCCAGGGCCGCCCTACCCTATTGGTTGATCTGGGTAGGTGGGTTTGGCTCGTTTCAGATGTGCGGAGGACCGCGTGTATGCTGAGCCGGAATCTCCTCGTGCGCTCCCCCCAATCGCCGGCCGCTTGCTCCTCTCGCTGGCGTTCGCCAAGCTGCTCTTCCACGCGCTGATTGCCGGCCAATACGGCTGGTTTCGTGACGAACTGTATTACATCGACGCAGGAAAGCACCTGGCGGGCGGCTACGTCGAGTTTCCGCCAATGGTGGCGCTGCTCGCCAATTTTCAGCGTTTTGCCTTCGGCCATTCCATCGCCGCGTTGCATGTGCTGCCCGCTCTCGCCGGAGCGGCCATCGTCGTGGTGACCGGCCTGATGGCACGTGAACTGGGGGGAGGACGCACGGCACAGGGCATCGCGGCCCTGGCGGCGCTGATGGCCCCGGCCTTTCTGGGCGCTGATTCGCTCTTTACCATGGATGCCTTTGACGAGCTGTGGTGGACGCTCGCCGCCTATCTCCTGATCCGTATCCTCGCCACGCACGATCCTTCGCGGACTGCGCAGGATAGATCTCGCCTGGATGCAGGGCGATTGTGGCTGCTGTTCGGCCTGGTAATCGGCCTGGGCCTGCTCACCAAGCTCACCATTCTGGGCTTTGGCGCCGCGGTGCTGATCGGCTTGTCGGCGATGAGCGCCGGCCGGGCCGAACTGCGCACGCGCGCCCCCTACGTGGCCGCGGTGCTCGCCGCCGCCTTCCTGGCCCCTTATCTTGTCTGGCAGTTGGGACATGACTGGGCCACGCTCACCTTCTGGCACAATTATGGACATAAGGAAGATCCGGCAACCTTTCTGATCCAGGTCTTCCTCCTCATGTTGCCCACGGCGATGCCCCTCTGGGCGGCCGGCCTCTGGTACTTGCTGCGTGCCCCGGCTGAGGCGCCCTATCGCGCCTTCGCTTGGATTTTCCTGTTCCTGTTCGCCATCTTCCTGCTAGGCCATGCGAAATCCTATTTTCTGGTGCCTGCTTTCCCGCCCCTGTTGGCGGCGGGCGCCGTGGTGTTGGATCGGCGGTCGCAACGCCGACCAGGTACGCCCCTCGTCTCGATCGCGGTCGGCGCCTTGGTGCTGGGGGGCATCGTGTTGGCGCCGGTCGTGGCGCCGGTTTTGCCGGCACGCACCCTGGCCGCCCTCATGTCCAGCCCGATTCAGCCGGTCGCCGATCGGTTCGGCTGGCCGCAATTCACGGCTACGGTAGCCGCGGTGTACCGGCATCTACCGCCGAGCGAGCAGCACGGCGCGATCATCCTGACCGGCAACTACGGCGAGACGGCCGCCCTCGATCTGCTTGGCTCCCCCTATCGCCTGCCCAGGGCGATCAGCCCGCACAACACCTACTATTTTTGGGGATTCGACACTGTACCGAGGTCCGTCGTGATCGCCACCGGCTACGAGCATGGGGATCTGACGCACTATTTCCGGTCAGTGCGTCAGGCCGCTATCGTCCCGGCCCAGGAGGGCATTCAGAATCAAGAGGCAGGCCAGCCGGTGTTTGTCTGCACCGGACTGAAAATGCCGTGGTCAACCGCCTGGCCCCGCCTCAAGAACTTTTCCTGAGGCCGCTCTCTTGCACCAAGAGAGCGAGCCATCGCCCAATACGGTTCAGATGAGCGGCCTAGCCCGGTCCGGCGTGCTCGATGGTGATCTGAAGCAGCACCCGTTGTTCGGTGACCATGGCCCGGCGGTACTCATCCCAATCGGGATGTTCGCCGTGTACCTTGCGGTAGTAGTCGACCAGCGGTTCGAGCGCGTCCGGCAAGGACAGGATGGCCGCGGTGCCGTCCACCTGAATCCATTGGCCAAAAAAGGCGTCGGTAAACACGCAGAGGGAGACCCGAGGATTGCGCCGAATGTGCGCCACCTTGAACAGCGGCTCCCGCGTACTGACGATGGCCCTACCCGCATCGTCGATCCCGACCACGACGGGAGACATCTGCACCGGGCCGGCGCTCCGGTAGGTGGTGAGTATGGCGCGATGGTGTTGGCGGATGAATTGTCTAGCCGCATCCAGTTCCACCTTGGGCTCCTTTCCGCTCAATTCGCGAGACGCCGATCGTACGAGACCACTCTATGCCTACACCATAGCACAGGGTGGAGGACCGAGTCTCGTTGCCCGTGAGCACGACGGGCCATTTCTCCCCCTTTTGGTTCTAGCCTTGTTTGGCCGGGATCGTCGGCCGAATGACGGTTCCAGGAGTACGAGGAGCCGGCCATACTGGAGAAATGGTACGGCCCGGCCGTAAGCGGTCAGTGGGTCGTACGCCTTTTGCGCCCGGATTAGGCGATTCGGGTTCTTTTGATCGGGAGACGCAACATGAGCACGCGGAGCGCATCGCTGGGTTCGAGCTATTCCCGCGGCGAAGCCCAGGGGAGACCGGAGGATCACCAAAGCACCGTGGACGAACTGAAGCAAGACGCGGGCAAGGCCGAGAAATTCGGCATGCGCGCCTACCATAAGTTCAACAACGATTGGACCATGAATCTGGTCGCCATGGTCTCCTATAACCTGTTGACGTCGTTCTTTCCCCTCGTCCTGGCCCTGATCACCATTCTCGCCCTGGTGCCGCCGGTCTCCAACAATATCAACCAGTTCGCGTCACAAATAAATAGTATTCTCCCGGCCCAGGTGAGCAGCAATCTCAAAATTGATTCCTTGCTGAAAAACGTCCATAAAGCCGAGGGCATTTTGGGGTTGGTAAGTATTGTCGGCCTGCTCTGGGGCGGCAGCAACCTGTTCGGCGCCATCGAGAGTGCCTTTGCCGTGATCTTCCGCGTCAAAACCCGAGATTTCGTCAAGCAGAAGCTAATGTCGTTGGTCATGATTCTGCTTTTCGTGGTGCTCCTACCCCTCTCGTTCGTCTCATCGTTGTTGCTTGGCTCAACCACCACCAGCCTGGGGGGGATCATGCCGGCCGGCCTCAGCGGTCCGCTTAGCCTGGTTATTGGTCTGGCAGCGGGTCTTACCTCCCTATTCATTCTCTTCCTCGCCATTTATATTGTGGTGCCCAACTTACCGCTCTCCTGGCGGCATGTCTGGCGGGGTGCCCTGGCCGCGGCGGTGGTGATGTGGATCATCAATACCATTTTCCCCTTCTACACCGCTCACTTCGTGGGAACCGGGAATTATGGGGCGGCGGCCATCGGGACGGCGATCATCACGATCACCTGGTTCTGGTTCTTTTCCCTGGTGCTGCTGATCGGCGCTCAGGTAAACGCGTTGGCCATGAACCTTGGCCCCTGGCCGTACGACCTGCCCGGTATGCTCATGCGTTACAAGGTGCCTACCACGAACGGCGAGCCGACCGGCATGGATGCGGCGCGCGACGAGGAGAGCCCAGGGGAAAAGCGCTCCCCCCTCGGTTTGGCACGCGACGCTCAGAAGGTAGAGGATCCTACGCGCGGCGCCCCTGACCATAAGTCCTCGACGGCAGACAGGCTGCGGATCCCGTCCAACACGGATAATCCGGCCGGCGGAGGCTCAGCCGGCAACCAGGAAGCGTCCCCGGAGTCGCGGACGGCCGGATAGGCCGGCCGGAAGCGGTAAGCGGCGCCCGAAGGTAATGGTATACGCTTTGTACTACAGTTGTACCTGTCGTACCTGGTGTTCCCTTTCGTGTACAGTGCTTCCCATTTCCAGTACCGGCATATGAACAGCAGCGCGAGGCGATCTCCCGAGCGGGAGCGGGTTTCGGGCGGCGCCAAGCGCACGGACTACGCTGGATTGCGCGCCGGCCTCATCCAAATGGACGTGGACCGCTCTTGCCTCGCGTGTAAAGATCAGTATTAAGGTAGAACGGAACTCAGGCTCAATGCATCCGCGAACGTCCGGCTTCCATTGCATGGGCAGGTACATAACGAGTCATGGCTACCGGAAAATGGCGGGCGTCCCGAGTGCGTCCGTCGGAAGTAGCGAAAACGGGAGCGACAGATGGCACAGGAACGAACGCTCACCTCCGATTCAGTCCAGTTAGATAAGGGCCAATCCGAGAAGGGATTGATCACGGCGCAGGGTGGCTCCTCACCCAAGCCGATGGGGAGTGGTGGGGTCGGCGGTACGACCAAGATCGCCGACTCGGTGGTTGCACGAATCGCGGGCATCGCCGCGCGTGAGGTGGCGGGCGTCCACGACATGACCTCGACCGGCCTCGTCCATGCGTTCGGGAACATCACCGGGCGCGTCACCGGCCAGGATCAGCAAGACAGAGGGGTTGTGGTCCAGGTGGGTGAGATCGAATGTATTGTGGATCTCAACATCGTGGTAGATTATGAGGCCAGTATTCCTCAGGTGGCCATGGCGCTCCGGCGCAACGTCAGCGGGCGGATCCGGGGGATGACCGGACTGGAGACCAAGGAGGTCAACATCAATGTGGCCGACCTCTACTTCCCGAACCAGGACCAAGATCAGGAACCGCAGGCAGCGGTGCGTTAGGCAGTGGTCCTGGAGTTGGCGCCCCCCACTACTAATACAGTAGTTTTGGCCCGCGCCGCCATCGACGCTACCCTCGGCGTGGCGGGCGTGGCGGGGATAAGCCGGGGCCGCTACGCCATTGCCCGCACGTTCGGCGCTACCGGCGCCGTGATCGAGGGCGTGCAGATCACCGAAGTCGACGCAGGGCTGCATGTGGAGATACACATCGTGGTGGCCTTGGTGCCGATTCCGCCGCTCGCGGCGGCGGTTCGCGCCGCTGTAGCTGGCGCTTTCTACCAACTGGGCGCGACGGTCACGTCGGTGGACGTGTGGGTCGATGCGCTCCACCTTACGGACGGTCAGGAGGGTGGAAGGTGAAGGTCTTGAATCGCGTTCTGTCGCTGCTGCTGCTGCTTGCGCTGGCGGCGGCAGCACTGCTTACGGCTGGACTGGCTTCCGGTGTGGTAACGGTGTCGCGAGTGCGGCAGGCATGGCCGTATGCCCCAATCGAGGCGATTGCGCACGATCTGTCGAAGCTGGGACCGGATCGCACCCCCCCGGTCGTCGTGGTGGCGTTGGTGATCGCGGTCATCACTCTGGCGTTAGCCGTGCGCGAGTTGATGCCGCCGCCTCGCCGCGCCCGCACATTGCTCTTGCCCAAGGGGGGCCAGGGCATGACCGAGGTGGCGTTTGGCTCACTCGACGAACTGGCCGAACACAGCGCGGAGAGCCTACCGGGCATCGAGCGCGTGCGGGCGCGGGTCAACATGGCGCACAGGGCGCTGCGTGTTCGATGTAAGGCGTTGGTCAGTCCATATGCGGATCTGGCCACTACGGGCCCGGCCCTGGAGCAGCGCGTAAAGGAGCAGCTCGAGCATCTGACCGGCGTGCCGGTGCGCGAGGTGCGAGTGCGCGCCACCGTGCAGGACGAGCGGGCGTCCCGCAAGGTACGTTAAGGTAAGGAAGGAGAAATGGTATGACCATGTCGCCTCGCTTTTGGTGCGCGATAGTGGGGATCATCTTCGGCGTGGTGTGGGCTACGGTTTCTATCGGCTGGGCGGTGGTGGTGCTGCTCTGCGCGCTCGCGGGATACGCCGTCGGCGCGGCGTTGGAAGGCACGGTCGACGTCTCAGGGTTGCTCACGCCGCTACGCCAATCACGCCGCTAAGCGCTTCCCACTAGTGAGTGGTGTATCCTGAAGCACAGATGAGCATAGGGAACGGATGACACGGCATACGTCCCTGCCCAACGGCGTGGAAGGGAGGAGGGAGAGCGATCACGCTCCATGGCCGCGCCAAGCCGCACTAGGCGCAGCCCCGCCGGAGGGCATAGCCAGGGTGCGCGGGTACCTACAACTGTGGTGCTTAACCCATCGGCGGCAGGGGCTCGATTGGCGAGCGGTCGCATGAGAGCGGTTCCCGGAATCCGCCGGCACCGCATGCTCCGAGGTAACAGCGGTTTATTGCTTGGTCCGCTGATCCGCGAGAGGCCGCGGCCTCTCGCGCGGACGTGAAGGGGAAGGTAACCATGGCGTCACCGACCTGGAGTCTTTCGCCGGACCGTTGCTTCGATCCCGAGCCGTCATGGCGTGCCCAGGCGCGCGAGTTGTATGAGAGCGTCAAGGATTTGCCGATTGTCAGCCCGCACGGCCATGTAGATCCGGCACTGCTGTCCGATCCTCAGGCCGGATTCGGTACTCCGGCCGATCTGTTTATCATCCCCGATCACTATGTCTTCCGCATGCTCTACAGTCAAGGCGTTGCCCTGGCTGATTTGGGCGTGCCGACCGAAGACGGCACGCCGGTTGAGCAGGATCACCGGCGCATCTGGCAACGCTTCGCGGACCACTTCTATCTGTTCCAGGGGACGCCGACCGGGCTCTGGCTGAGCGACGAACTGAGCACCGTGTTCGGAGTAACCGAGAAGCTTACCGGCGATAACGCGGGAACAATCTACGATCATCTCGAACGGCAGCTGGGGCGTCCCGAGTTCACGCCACGCGCCCTATGGGGCCGTTTTGCTATTGAAGCACTCTGCACTACCGACCCGGCAACCTCGGCCCTTGCCCACCATCAGGCGCTCCACGACGAGGGAAGCGGGATGCGGATGCATCCGACATTTCGGCCGGACGCGGTAGTTGCCGTCGCCGATCCGGCCTGGCGTTCGCACCTGGAGAGGCTTGGCGCGCTCGCGGCCGTGGACATCGTCGATTACACGTCTTATATTCGGGCGCTGGAGGCCCGGCGGTCATTTTTTAAGCAGCTTGGCGCCGTGTCGACCGACCATGCCGCTCTTTCACCGTGGACCGAGCGCCTGGCTATTGGTGAAGTGAACGCGATCATGCAGCGCGCCCTGCACGGCGCCGCCCAGCCGGATGACGGCGCCCGGTTCACGGCCCACATGCTGATGGAGTTCGCCCGTATGAGCGCCGAGGATGGGCTGGTCATGCAACTGCACGCCGGCAGCCTGCGCGACCACAATACGGCGCTGTATGACCGTTTCGGCCCCGACATGGGCGCTGACATCCCGGTGGCGACTGAGTGGACACGCAACTTGCAGCCACTACTCGACGAGTGGGGCAACGACCCGCGCTTCCGCCTCATCCCGTTCACGCTGGACGAGAGCACCTACAGCCGCGAGTTGGCGCCCCTGGCCGGGCACTACCCCGTGGTGTTGCTGGGACCGCCCTGGTGGTTCTTCGACAGCGTCAATGGCATGCGCCGCTACTTTGACCGTGTG
>JAICHN010000063.1 GCA_025924845.1 Chloroflexota bacterium
ACCGATATCGCCGCCCGTGGGCTGGATATCAGCGGCCTTACTCATGTAGTGAACTTCGACCTACCTGATACCGCCGAAAACTATACGCACCGGGTGGGCCGTACGGCGCGTATGGGCGCGGTCGGTGTGGCGATCACCCTGGTCGCCCCCGAGGACGAGGATTTGCTGCGTACCTTGCAGCGGAAGCTCGCTCCTTCACCTAGCCGTCAAGCCGCCGTGTCTACCGGTCGTCGGGCGGCCCAGGTTCCGTCCATGCGCCGGCCCGCCGTCCATGCCACGCCCACCCCGGCTCGGCACTCACCCGAGCGAGGGGCGGTTCCGTCCGTGCCACGGCACGGAGCCGAACGCCTTGACCCGGCCGCGAGCCGGCAACGCCCGAGCCGGGAGCGGGCGAACCGCCCCAATCCCGCCGCCGCACGCGAGACATCGCCCGCGCCGCGACAGGATCCGCGCCGACCCGAGGGTCGGCAGGGCGACGGTGCCGAGGAGGCCTGGTATCCTTTCCGATCACGGCAGTCCGAGCAGAGCGGGCAGGGTCGAGGCGGTGATGGACAGCGTGCCGCCGTTCCTTCGTGGTATCCCGCCGGCGCCCGTAGGAAATAAGCAAGAAGGAACAGCAGATCACGGCCTGAAAGGGGGCCGGAAGCGGTCCCCCTTCAGGTTGTTTGCAATGTAGAGACGCGGGCCACCAGATCGGGCAGCAGCGCCGCCACGCGGTCGATCTCTTCGGTCGTGGTATGGCGGCCCAGGGTGAGGCGGAGTGACCCCGCCGCCAGGGCAGGCTTCAGGCCCAGGGCCAACAACACGTGCGACGGATCGATGGATCCCGCCGTGCAGGCCGAGCCGCTGGATGCCGCCATGCCGTGCCGATCCAGACTGAGCAACAACGCCTCCCCATCCACAGCCGCGAAGGAGAAGTTGGCGTTCCCAGGCAAGCGCCGCGTGGGATGTCCGTTCAAGCGGCTGCCGAGTACAGTCTCCAATACGGCGGCAATGAGCCGGTCGCGCAGCGCGCACAGTCGAGCACCCTCCTCGTCCATCGTTTCCGTTGCCAACTGGAGGGCCGTGGCCAGCCCTACGATTCCCGCCACGTTCTCGGTGCCCGCGCGCCGGCCGCGCTCCTGTCCGCCCCCTTGCTGTAACGGCAGCCAGGGCGTCCCGCGTCGTACATAGAGGGCGCCCACGCCCTTGGGGCCGTAAAACTTGTGGGCCGACAGGCTGAGGAGGTCAACCTCCAGCGCATCGACCATGGTGGGAATGTGGCCGACGCTCTGTACGGCGTCGGTGTGCAGGGGGATTCCGTGCGCGTGGGCCACGGCGGCAATCTCGCGAATTGGCTGGATGACGCCGATCTCGTTGTTGGCATGCATGACACTGATCAGCGCCGTGGTGGGGCGAATTGCCTGCGCCACTTGCGCCGGGTCGACCAGGCCCTGATCGTCGACCCCAACATACGTGGTCTCCACGCCGAATCGTTCCAGCCAGGCGCAGGCGTGTACTATCGCATGGTGTTCGATAGCCGTGGTGATGATGTGGGCGCCGCGCGCGGTCGCCGCCCAGACCACGCCCTTGAGCGCCGCGTTATCGCTTTCGCTGCCTCCGCTGGTAAAGACGATCTCGCTTGGTCTAGCGCCCAAAAGCGCGGCGGTACGGGCGCGCGCCTGGTCGAGGCCCTGACGGGCCAGGCGAGCCTCCCCGTACAAACTGGAAGGATTGCCGTAGCGCTCGCTGAAATACGGCAGCATAGCCTCGACCACGCGCGAGTCGACGGCGGTGGTAGCGGCATGATCCAGATAAATCGACGTCTCGGTCATCGGCGGATCCCTCCTCTGCCAGGATGCCGTTGACCGCACCCTCCGCGCAAGGTCGCAAAGGGACGTGCCTCACGTTTGTACGGGAATGTTTGCTTTAGGAGCACTCCCAACAAATTCGCCTCACCGGCGGCGTTCGTCCCAACACGACCAGTGGCGAGGCGCAACCGCGGGCGAGGGCACATGTAGTCCGGGCGGCATGTTACTATGAACATGGCAGAGTGGGCACGGAGAGGATGGCGCCGTCACCGCATCTTCGTGTGTGGTTCGGTCGCGGAGCAATATGTTGAAGAGGCATGTATCCTGCGTGAGTTGCCGTCTTCCCCTGAACCGAGGTCACTAGGCATGGTAGGCCGGCTCACCCCCTCGATCCGCGCCGTTCTTGATCGCCGGTTGGGCGGCATTGAACTGCCGATGTGGGCCACACCAATGGCAATCGCCAGTCTTGCCCTCCTGATCATTCGCAACTACGATCATCGGTATATGCGCGGCGCCCTTGGTTGGACCCTTCTTGTCACCGGTTCGCTCGTGGTGCTGCTGGTCTCCCTCTACGTGGCACTGTCCCGCGGCGACCGGCGACTGTTGCCGGCACGGCGGCGCCGGTTCACGCTCGGCCTGCTGATCTTTCTGGCCGGCAACACCATCGTCCAATTAATCGGCATCATGCCCCATCTGGCCGACCGAAATAGATACGGCGTCGATGCCGCCGCCGCCACGGACTGCGCGACCCAGCAGTTTTTGCGCGGCCGTAACCCCTATGCCAACGTGCACATGCTGACCTGCCTTTGGGACCATGGCCTGCAGTTCAATCAAACGACGCCCAAACGGGCCGGGGCCTTCAAGCCATTTTCTACATTTCCCACCGCGCACCAAACCGAGTCGGGCGTCGGCACGGCCCACTTTGAGTATTTGCTCTGGAATACCTATCGGGTGGATCTGAAGAAGGAACAGAAGAACCCCAATTACGTGGCCCCGGAGTTCGAGGACCGCTTCAACTATCCCGGCGGCGCCATCCTGATTGGTGTGGCGGCCTGGATATTCGGCGCTCGTGACCTGGTGGGCGTGTTTCTCGGCTGCGCCATCTTTGCCTCCTATCTGATTTACCGCCAGGCCAGCCCCCGTACCCGCGTCGTCACCGGATTGCTCCTCGTGGGCGACGCGCCGCTCCTGCTGGACTCGGCGGTGGGCGCCACCGATGTGCTCTATGCCACGTTGCTGGTAGTGTACTGGCAGTTGCGGGAGCGGCCATTGGTCGCGGGCCTCGTGCTGGGTCTGGCCGCGGCAACACGCCAGCAAGTGTGGTTCTTCCTCCCATTCTTGCTCTATCTGGCCTTGCGCAATCATGGCTGGCGCGATGTCCTTCAACGGGGATCGGTGGCCCTGGCGGCGTTCCTCGCCTGCAATCTGCCCTTTATCGTGATGGGCCCCCAGGATTGGGTGGCCGGTGTTCTGGGTCCAATGACCGATCCGTTGTTCGCGCAGGGTATCGGGCTGATTGCGCTCTCCATTGCCCTGTTCCAGCAACACATCGGGCCGCCCATCCTCTATGCGGTGCTGGAGGGGATTGCCCTGGTTGGTTGCTTCTGGCTCTTTACTCGGCAGTGGCATCGGGCGCCGGGATTGGCTATGTTGTTGCCGCTGCTGCCGTTGGCTCTGGCCTGGCGCAGCCTGCATACCTACTTTCTGATCCTGCCCTTGCTGGCCACCATCGTCCTCACCCTCCCACCGGGCACGCGTAAGGCCCTGGGCCTTAATACCGGTCGGCACGGACTCGACGAGGCAGCCTGAGCGGGGTCAGCCGTGCAGCAGCAGGGCGCGGACCATGAACGCGGCCACGGTGATCGCCAGAGCCGCGAAGGCCAGGAATGCGTTGAGCGGGTTGAATATCCAGTGCCGTAGCACCACGTCTACCTCAATGCATTCCATGCCGCCGTTGCCCTCGAGTTCGATCCGCGCATCATAGCGTCCCGGCGCCAGGTTATTGGTGTCAATCTGAATGGGCACAGGCACGGTCGTGCCCTGCGCGACCCGTAATTGCCCGGTCGGCGTCTGAAGCCAGGGTACGCTGGAACGCAACAAGACGCGGAGTTCGACCGCACCGTCATTCCCTACCGGCAACTGCTCGACGCGGTGAGCGCCGGTCGGCAATGGGCCAAGTTGCAAGGTCCTCACGGGCAGCGCCATATGGGTGGGAGGCAGCGAGTCACCAGGGGCATATTGGCCAAGTGACCCGGTCATGATGGGGGCAATTCCCAGGTCCAGCTCGTAGGCGATGCGTCGTGCCTGGCGCCCGAAATCCTCCACCGACGGTCCACGTTGCGCCGTATCCAGAAGGAGAGCGCCGGCCAGTAAGCTCTCCGTCGCCCTGCTCACCTGGGGGACGATGGCCCGGATCGGCGGAAACGAAAAAGGCGACGCCGTGCGCGGATCGCGTCCGCTGAGCAAATGGTGGCAGGTAGCGGCCAGAGCATAAAGGTCACTGAGCGGCTCGGCCAGCCCTTGATATTGCTCGGGCGGACAATAACCGGGAGTACCAACCATGGTGCCCTGACGGACGACCGAAAAGACGCGGGCAATGCCGAAATCCACCAAATACAGCTTGCCCTCGCTGGTGAGCATCACGTTGGCCGGTTTTAGATCGCGGAAGACGATCGGCGGCGTCCATCCATGGAGATAAGACAGCACCTCGGCGATATGAGCGGCCCAATCCATCACTCGAGGCTCCGCCAGTCCCGGCGTGCCCTCACACTCCAGCATGTCTTCAAGATTGCGCCCCTCGATAAACTCGAGAACCAGGTAGTAGTGGCCGCCCTCGATAAAGGAATCGCGGATCTGGGGAATACAGGGATGGCGGAGCGCGGCGAGCAGGCCCGCCTCGCGCGCAAACCACTCGCGCCCCTCCTCACGGTCGTCGTCGGTCGCAAAGCGATCGAGCATCTCCTTTATGGCACAGGGTTCGTTGTCCTGGGCGGTATCAGCCGCCAGGTACACCGACCCCATGCCCCCAGTATTGAGTACGCGCTTGATCAGGTAGCGCTCCCGCAGCACGGTGAAGGGGGTCAGGGGCTGCCACGGACGCCCGCCTGGAGTGCCGGAATCGGGCCTAGCGGGAGGTTGAGCAGCAACCGGCGCGCCGCAGGCCGGGCAATGGCGCGCGCCGGCGGGAAGGGCGCCGGCGCAGGCGTGGCACCGTGTTGGGGCGGGCAACGGCGTCACGGCGCCCAGCCCGTGTACCGCGACGCCGGCCGCAAGCGGCCTTGGGCGGCGTCGCCCATGAATGCGAAACCTGGGGTAGCATAATGAGTGGCCGGCAGGTGCGGCACGGGTGATGTCCCCCAGCAAGACATGGTTATTCCTAGCCCTTATCGTAGCACGAGAAGGAGCGATTTTTGTATCCCCAGTTTTGCACGTTTCCCGCCCATCTAGGGCGGGGTGACCGCTATCTGGATGCCGTGGCGGTGGATTTCGGCCTCGGATCGTTCCGTCCCAGTGTTATGGTGAGCGAACAGAACGATATGGTCGAAGTGATCACGGCAGTGGATGGCCGTACTACCGCGCTTCCCGTCAATCAGGTGCGGCGCGGGCTGAACGAAGGTGCCGCCCTGGCGCTGATGGATGCCCTGGAAGAGGCGATCGAGGATACCCTCGAGGCGGAGCCCCTGGATGCCGCGCGCCTGGCCCGCCTGGAGGAAACGCTGAGCCTGTTGGAGCGCTGTCTGGCCGATGAAGGTGCGTCACCATCCGAGCCGTGATGGGGAGCCGGGATCTTCGAGCGGAGAAGGGGCATGCCGCATCGGCGTTTGTCCCGTGTACAATCAGTTGGTCAACTCAGATCCACGAACGGTCACCCTCAACCGCCGCTCGCCTGGGCGGGCTTCCAGTGCTAGGAGAAGAAACATGGCATCGTGGCAGACCTATCTGGACGAGCACGGCGCGCAATACCAGGAGGAGTTGCTCGACTTCCTCCGCATCCCCAGCATCTCGTCTCTGCCTCAGCACGCGGCGGATGTCCGCCAAGCGGGCCAGTGGGTGGAGCAGCGGTTGATCGCAGCCGGCCTGGAGGGAGTACGCATCCTGGAGACCGGCGGTCACCCCGTGGTATACGGGGAGTGGCTCCATTCGCCGGGCAAACGCACAATCCTGATCTACGGCCACTTCGACACCCAACCTACCGATCCGCTCCAACTCTGGTCCAGCCCACCGTTCGAGCCGGTCATTCGGGACGGACGAGTGTACGCACGCGGCGCTTCGGACGACAAAGGGAACATGCTCGTCCCTATCCTCGCCGTGGAAGCCCTGCTCAAGACCGAGGGGAAGCTGCCGGTCAACGTGAAGTTTCTCCTCGAGGGCCAGGAGGAGATCGGCAGCCCACAGTTGCCTACCTTCCTGTCCGCCCAGCGCGACCTCTTCGCGTGCGACGTGGTGCTGAGCGCCGACGGCGGTCAGGAAGGGGAGGATCAGCCCTCCCTGGGCATCGCCTGCAAGGGCCTGGCGGGTGTGCAGATCGATGTGCGCGGCGCCAGCAGCGATTTGCACTCGGGGATATACGGCGGTGCCGTGGCAAATCCCATTCATGCCCTCATCCACATAATCGGTTCGATGCGTTCGCCCGACGGCAAGATTCTGGTGGACGGTTTCTACGATTCGGTCGTGCCGCTGACCGGAGACGATCGGGCGCGGATCGCCGCCGTTCCGTTCGACGAAGCCGCCTACAAGGCCCAGATCGGAGTCGATGCCCTGGTCGGCGAGCCCGGCTACACACCCGCCGAGCAGCTTGGCGCCCGGCCGACCCTGGAGGTGAACGGGATTTGGGGCGGCTTCCAGGGGGCGGGAATCAAAACGGTGCTGCCCAACGAGGCACATGCCAAAATTACCTGCCGCCTGGTGCCCAATCAGGATCCGTCGGCGATCGCCGCCCTCCTGACCGCGCACGTCGAGCGCCATACTCCGCCAGGGGTTACAGCCGGCGTGTCTCGCTTGCCCGGCCAGGCCAAGCCGTATGCCATTCCGGCCGACCATTGGGGCAATCAGGCCGCGGCGGAGGTGCTGACCGAAGT
This sequence comes from Chloroflexota bacterium, assembly GCA_025924845.1. The sequence goes on from JAICHN010000063.1 coordinate 6,869, forward strand.
CTACGGGAAGGAACCGTACTATGTGCGGATCGGAGGGAGCATTCCGGTGTGCGAACTCTTTCAAGAGTATCTGGGCGCCTACACGGTGAGCTATGCCTTCGGACTGAACGACGAGCAAGTCCACGCGCCCAACGAGTTTTACCGGCTGGCCAGCTTCGAGCGGGGCCGAATTGCCTATTGCAAACTGCTGTCCCGTCTGGGAGCATCATAATCCGAGGACGGGTGACCGTTCGCTTCGCAATCGGGTGAGGGCGCGGCCCACTCAGGTGAAGGCCGCGCCGATATCTGGAGAGACTACCACATGGATCGAGTCCGTAGAGCGCTCTCGTTGATCACGGCTTTCTCCATCGCGTTGGGCGCGGGCAGCACGGCGCCGCGTGCCGATGCGGCGTCGAGTAACGCGGCTGCATTGTCGGGTAAGCTGTACTTTACCCGTGCGGGCCTTCTGTACATGTCGAATCCGGACGGCTCGTCCGCCCAAGCGCTCACCACCGTGGGTACACCCAAGACCCCGGATGAAATGCCCGCCGTGACGCGCGACGGCAAACATGTTGCCTACGTGCAGTGGCAGGAGGTGTCGCACAGTCAGCCCTATGGGGTTTATCTGCTCAACTCGCGCGGCAAGCCGACGCACATCTCCAGTGCGGACTTGTTCACCTTCGATCCAGCTTGGTCTCCCGACGGCACGCAGATTGCCTACGATACCTCGGTCTATTACGGCTCGGCATCGTACTCCGAAATCATCATTCGCCGGGTTGCCGACGACGCGGCTATCGACCTCATCGGCAACATCCACGCACCGCCGTCCGCCCCTACTTGGTCACCCGACGGACGCACCATCGTGATCGATCAATTCAGCATGCAGGGCTCGAGCTTCGTGAATGGCCTTGAGGCGCTGGATTACGCCCAGATGCTCGCTTCGGGACACCCGAAGGACGAAATCGAACATCCGCTGACGAATGATCCGTTGCACAGCTACGATAAGCCCAGCTTTTCGCCGGACGGGCGGTTCATCGTGTGCGTACGGACCAAGGTCAACGGTTCGGACGGCGATCTCTGGGTGATGAACGCGGACGGCTCCGGCGGCCACGCGGTCGCGCATGCCGCGCATCCCGATCGGCCAGCCTGGTCGCCCGATGGAAGCGCCATCGCCTTTACGCGCGGATCCGGCGTCGCAATCGTCTCTGCCGGCACGGGCGCGCTTCTCGCCACCATTCCCAACGCAAAGGGTCCGGCCTGGGGCGGGCAGGAGCAGACGCGACCGGTTTCGCCGAGCAGCACCGGCAACCCATCGCCGACACAGTCGCCCACGCCTGCGGCCGTCAAGGGCCGTTCCGCCGGTGCGCCCGCGGTTACGGTAACGTCCGCCGGATTGTTTCGCCAGGTTGGTGGCCAGTACCAGGCGACGCAGTTGGTGAACGTAGGCCAGAATATCCTTTACGCGGTGTACTATCACACGGCAGGGATCGATCCATCCACGGTCTCGGGCAGCCTCGCCTTCATCGACAACGGCAAAGCCCAGGGTTCGTTTCCGCTGACTGCCGGAAAAGCTACCGACGGCACGCCGGTATTGACCACCCACCTAACGTTTCCGCCTACCCAGGGACTCAAGGCCACGAAGTTGGGCGCGCAGTTCACCGTGCATTGGAAGTCGGGGACACAGCGCAAGACCGTCTGGTTCATGCTCGAACCTTAAACCGGCGTCCCTCCTTCCTGGATGCGCCTCGCATTCGAGAAGGTGCCGACGCCCGGTTTTGCGGATACGATCCAGGGGCGCGGATACCCGCGCCCCTTAAATCCGTCCTCGCTCACGAATGCGAGGCGCATCATTACCGGCCTCGCTCATTGACCATCATTCGATGACGGCACTACAATGCTCGAAGGTGCGGCGCCGGCCACCGACCCGGCGGCCTGCGGTACCATTTGGCCAAAAGGGATGCCTATGTCGTCAGAATCGCCCCAATTCACCGCCCTGCGCCAGGTAACATTGTTCGCCGGGCTGCCCGACCCCGCTATAGGCGCCCTTGCCGGCCGCGTGCGCGTACGCACTATTCGCAAGGGTGAGGTACTGTTTCACAAGGATGATCCCGGCAACAGCCTCTTTGTCCTGCGCTCGGGCCGGATTAAGATCAGCACCTTTTCCAGCGAGGGAAAGGAGGCGATCTTTACCGTGCTCGGGCCGGGCGATGTGTTCGGTGAATTGGCCCTGTTGGACGGCGCCCCCCGTTCCGCCGCCGCCACGGCGCTGGAACTTACCCGCCTCCTCGTGCTCGACCGCGCCGCCTTCACGGCGTTCTTGCGCGAACAACCGGATGCCGCGTTGCTCCTCCTGGGCGATCTCACGGCACGGGTCCGCCGCTTGAGCGCCCAGGTAGAAGATCTGATGTTCCTCGATATACCGGGGCGTCTGGCCCGTACTCTGCTTCGCCTCGGTGAGCAATACGGCAAGCCCACGACGCGCGGCGTGGAAATCGATCTCCAGTTAACCCAAACCGAGTTGGGGGGAATGGTGGGCGCCACGCGCGTCAGCGTCAATCGCCTGCTGCATTGGTTTGCCGAACGCGAATTGATCGCGCTGGACGACCGTCGTATCGTGCTGGTCCGCCCCGAGGCCCTGCGAGCGCGCATCGTCGGCTGACCGGAATCGGCCCCTTTTTCATACGTACACCGATAAGGAAGGAACGCGCATGGAGCGGAATCTGGAAGGGCGTATCGCCCTGGTAACGGGCGGCGCCGAGGGCATTGGTCTGGCTATTGCGCGCCGCCTAGCGTCGGCCGGAGCACGGACAGCAATCGCCGATCTGAATGCTTCGGTGCTCATGGAGAGCACCGCGGCCTTGCGCGGCGAGGGGCTCGAAGCAGCAGGATTCGCGGCTGATGTGAGCTCGACCGAGTCGGTGGCGGAACTGGTGCGGGCTGTGCAAGCGCATTGGGGCGCCGTGGAGATTCTGGTCAATAACGCGGGCATCACGGGCGGCTCGACCGAGGTGCGCGATTTCGACCCCGATGTGTGGGATCAGGTGTTCGCGGTCAACGCACGCGGCGTCTTTCTCTGTTGCAGGGCGGTCCTTCCCGGCATGGAGGCGCTTGGGCGAGGGCGCATCGTCAATGTCGCCTCCATTGCCGGCAAGGAAGGAAATCCCCGTCTCAGCGCCTACTCGGCCTCCAAGGCGGCGGTGATCGGCTTTACAAAGTCGCTCGCCAAGGAAGTCGCCACGCAGAATATCCTGGTCAACGCCATATCACCCGCCGTGATCCAAACGCGCATCCTCGACCAGGTGTCGCAAGCCACGCGCGACTATATGATCAGCCGTATTCCGATGGGGCGGGTAGGGCAACCAGAGGAAGTGGCCGCCCTGGTTCATTGGCTGGCAAGCGACGACTGCAGCTTCACCACGGGTCAATGCCTGGACATCAGTGGTGGCCGCGCGACGTACTGAGCCACCACGGTGAGCTGGGTCATCCAGTGGGGCGCCTTGACAACCGTATTACCCATGAGGCACTCGGTAAGGAGGTTGCGTGCTCCCGCCTGACCACGACGCACACGAGCCGCCGGCAAGCGGGGAGGCTAAGGTGGGTACCGCCAGTGGCGGGCATTCCGCCAACACCCCTCCGGTTCGGGGAGAGATCATCGTCCGGCCGGCAAAGGGCGACGATCTTCCCTTTCTCTGGGATATGCTCTTCGAGGCCGCGGCGGTCTCCCCTACGATGCGCGCCCTTGGCAAGGAGGCCGCACTTGCTCTGCCCGCGAACCGCAAGTATCTGGCCGCCTGGGGCCGCGCCGGAGACGCTGCCGTCGTAGCCGTCGACGCGGCAGGGCGGCGCTACGGCGCGGCATGGTATCGTCTGTTCCCCAAGGCGGCGCCCGGCTACGGCTTCATCGCTGTGGAAATTCCGGAACTGACGATCGGGGTCAGCGCGGCGGCACGCGGACAGGGCGTGGGTACGCGACTCCTCCGGGTGCTCCTGGACACGGCGCGCGCCCACTCTTTCGAACGGCTGAGCCTCTCCGTGGATCGCCAAAACCCTGCCCGCGCCCTGTATGAACGCCTGGGATTCCACGATGCCGGAATCTCCGACCCCGACGACAGCTCCGTGACGCTGATCGCGAATCTAACTCAAAATCGAGGGTGAAGGTGTGGCGGTCCTCGGCCTCGGGATCGATCCCCCTTCGCCCCGAATCGTGTGCAACTCCCCGGTCCTGGAGCCTGAAATCACCATGGATTTTCGTTTACTGGACCGCAAGGTGGTCGAAACGCTTGATCACCATGCGGAAGCATAACCGCGCCATGCGCGGGCTCTAATCACGCGAACCCTTATGTGCCCTGGATAAACTTCCGCGCGCTCGCCTGTAGATCGGTGACAAACCGGTCAAATGTGAGGTCTTTTGCTGGATGGGAAATCTCCGTGGGTTCGGCCTTGGTCGCGAGAGTAAGACACGCTGAATCATAGAGGCGTTCCAGCACCAGACGACGGCAGAGCATCTCATAGCGCTTGCTGTATGAGGCGTCAATATACACAGGATCAACGGAGAAATAGGGCTGCGAGTTTTTAACCGGCTTATGAACTTTGGCACAATCTTCCAGTAAGAAGAAATACCCCAAGAACGGCCGCGGGCCAAGCCCGAGCCGACCTTCGCGATAGGCAGTCCAGATGTCCGTCGCACTGCCGATAGCTTCTTCCACACGGTTATTGAAGTTATTGCCAAACGATGGACCGACCTGTGACTTAAACTCTATAGCTGTCACGAGTTGGGCATCCGCGACGACGAGGAGATCCCACTTCTTCTCAGGGCGAAAATAGCCGGGCAACTGTAATGCGGTTCGTGTATGGATGTGTATTTGATTAAGTCCCGCGTCACGCAAGATATCCGTCACAAGGACCTCAATGGCCCCCATCTGCGTGCCGCCCGTCACGGCTCCGCGTGTTCCGGCATCGATAATCCCCTGCTCCGCCTGTTTCTTCTTTTGGCTGTCTCGCGCTGTCCAGAAGCGTTGGACGGCTGCCGCGAATCGCGAATCACTAGCCACCCGCCACTCCGTTAGTAATCAACCATCGTACAATGTTCTTCTACTCTTCGATCACAAGGGAGACGCCGAAGGGAAGAGCCGAGAGACGCTTCCGCGCTAGGTTGATGTATGCGAGCACCGTTTCCAGGCCTATACTGTTGCGCCCAAGACGCAGCGCGCCCTCGGTTGTCGTTCCCGAGCCGAGAAAAGGATCGAGCACCGTGTCGCCAACAAAACTGAACATACGAATCAGCCGATGTGCTATTTCAATCGGAAATGGAGCTGGATGCACCTTCGTGCCGGCCCCCGTTACATCTGACCAAATCGGGGCGAAATAGCGCACGTAGTCATCCGTCTCAATACGACTGGCTGCTTCCATCTCAGGCGTAGGCTGCCGATAGCCCCCAGGCTTTCGCAGCATCACGATGGTCTCGAAGTCATTCTTTACGATGCCGTTGAGCAGGTTCGGCTTCCCTAAAAAGCGTGAACTCTTTGATGCCTCCAGGGCGATATTGCTCACTTTTAACCAGATTATAGGGGTGAGATTATCAAGCCCAAACCGTCGGCTACGTACCTGGATATCCGACGGGAGCGGGAGGACATAGTGTCGGCCCCCCGCGCGTCGCGCAATGTTCACCGCACCCACTACACAGCAGATACGTCCCCCTGGCACGAGCACACGAGAACATTCGCGCCACACACGATCCAACTGATCGAGGAAGCATTCGTAGTCGTGAATATTCCCCAGTTGATCCGCACTCTCGGAGGCATATTGCTTCAGATCAAAATAGGGAGGGCTCGTCACCACAAGATGGACCGATTGATCCGGAATGAACGAAAGGTCGCGCGCATCGCCGCGCACAATCCGATGCCGTGAGGGATGAAAAGAAACACCATCGAGCTTTTTCTTAGGACGCGGAGGTAGATCGGTGGAAACAGACATCGACAGACCATGTTCGCCGTCCGTGAAATCAAACAGATTCTCCGGGGCCATGCGGTCTCCTTGCATACTTGATCTAGAATGACGCATCGAGGGTCCGCGCGGCAGCGCGATATACACGTAACTCCGTGCGGTACGGTAAGAAGCCGGGAAGGTGGCAGCCGCTTCGGGAAAAGTCGTCAACCTACAGGCTGAAAAAGACGGTCTCGTCCGCTCCCTGCAGAATAATATCCCACCGATAGAGTGTTCTTCCCTCCACGGTTCGCGGCTGGGCGATCAGCGTGGCGCGCCGTTCGGCGGCCACGCATTGCAGCACGAAATCCGTAGGGGTGGACGGCTCGTCGGCGAAATAGAGACGGGTCGGCAGGTGATTGAGCAAACCACGGGCGAATACCATGACGCGAATGTGCGGAGCCTGCATGGGCGTGCCGTCGCCGGCGATCGGCACGGGACCGGGCCGGATCGTCTCAAACCAGTACAATCCGGCGATATCCGTGCCGGAACGCCCAAATCCGCTGAAGCTTGGGTCGAGAGCCGCCTTCTCGCGCTGGTCGGCCGGATGATTGTAGCGGCCCTGGGCGTTGGCCTGCCAGATTTCGACCAGGGCGTCGGGAACGCCCACGCCGTCCCCGTCAAGCACCCGCCCCTCAATGCGGATGCGCTCTCCCAGGGTCTCCGCCTGGACCAGCACGTTCCGACAAGCGTCCGGACGCAGCAGGCAGTCGGTGAAGAAAGGGCCAACCGTCTGGGATGGGGCTACATTCGAGGTCGGGGTTATGACCGTCTTCGTCATCGCGCACTCACCTCCGCCGGAGCAGTGGCAGCGGACTGGCCGGCGCCGACTTCCTGATCCTCGAACGGCGTGGCATCCGGACCCTGGAGCACGATATCCCAACGCCAGCCGAGTGCCCATTCGGCCTCGGTCACCGCGTGATCGTAGGCGGCGATCAAGCGGGGGCGGGCCGATTCGGGGATGGCGCTCAAGATCGGATCAAGCGCGTGCAAGGGGTCGTCCGGGAAATACATCTGCGTGATCAGGCGCGAGACCCAGGCCGGACCGAACAGCGAGAAGTGGATGTGCGCCGGCCGCCAGGCGTTTGGGTGATTCTTCCAGGGATAAGCGCCGGGACGGATAGTTAGGAAGCGGTAGACGCCGTGCTCGTCGGTCAGACAGCGGCCTATGCCAAGGAAGTTGGGATCGAGCGGCCCTGGCCACTGGTCGTTGCGGTGGATGTAGCGCCCCGCCGCGTTGGCTTGCCAGATCTCGATCAGGGTGCGTGGTACGGGAGCGCCGTGGTGATCGCGTACACGGCCGGTGACGATAATGCGCTGACCGACCGCCTCGCCGGCGGTCCCGGCATTGCGGGTGAGGTCGGCATCCTCGGCGGTGATCGCGCTGATCGTCGGCCCCGGCCCGGTAATCTCGGAGAGGGTAAGCGGCACTTCCACGAGCGGTTGAGTAGGGGCGCGGCGGAGGGTTGAACGGTATGCCTCATAGAGATAGGGTGGGAAGACGGCGCGATCGCCCCGTACAATCCGGCCGATTGTCGTGATCATGGGCGGTCCTCCCTGGATTGTTCTTCCGCCGGTGCGGGTTGTGCATCCTGGGCAAGGATGTCCTTGGCGATCGCCATGGCGGTGTTGGCGGCGGGGACGCCGGCATAGACCGCTACGTGAAGTAATGCCTCGCGGATCTCCTCGGCCGGGACGCCCGTATTGGCACTTGCTCTCAGATGCAAGGCCAACTCCTCGCGCCGGCCCAGGGCGGCAAGAATGGCAATGGTAATCAGGCTACGGGTGCGCCGGTCGAGATCGGGACGTGTCCAGACCCCGGCCCAGGCCGTCTCCGTGATGAATCGTTGGAACGGCTCATCGAATGCCGTCTTGCGGGCTTCGGCCCGATCGACGTGCGCGTCGCCCAGCACGGCGCGGCGCACGCGCATCCCCGCCTCGTAGCGTGGGTCGTCCATATCTCCCCCCTTGTTATACATGATCCAGGCCGACATAGTTCTCGGCCAGGCCGGCGGCGGCGGCGCGCGAGCCTACCGTGTAGCGCAGTTGCGAGATTTGCAGACGCTGCTGAAAGCCGTCGTCATCGGGGAAACGGTGCAGCATCGAGGTCATCCACCACGAGAAGTGTTCGGCGCGCCATACTCGGCGGAGGGTGGTCATCGAATACGCCTCCAGGAGGTCGGCGCGGCCCGTTTCGTACCAGGCAATTAGCGCCTCGGCAAGCACCTTTACGTCGTGAATGGCCAGATTCATCCCCTTGGCGCCGGTCGGGGGCACCAGATGCGCGGCATCTCCGGCCAGGAAGAGGCGCCCATGTTGCATCGGCTCGATCACGATGCCGCGCATGTGGGTGACGCCTGCCTCCCGGATCGGGCCTTCGGTCAGTTGTCTGCCGTCACTCAGTTCGAGGCGGGCGTGTAACTCCGACCAGATGCGGTCGGCGGACCAGTCTTTGATCCGATCGGCGGCGGGACATTGTAGGTAGAGTCGGCAGAGGGTGGGCGACCGCATGCTGTGCAGTGCGAAGCCGCGCTCGTGATAGGCGTAGATAAGCTCGTCGGTCGCGACGGGCGCGGCGGCGAGGATGCCCAGCCAGGCGAACGGATAGGTCCGCTCAAAGACGCGAAGCGCGGCGGCGGGAATCGCGGGACGGGATACGCCGTGGAACCCATCACAGCCCGCGATATAGTCGCACTCGATCTCCTGAGCCTCGCCATTATGGCGGAGACGCACCCATGGCCGGTCGCTCTCGATGTCGCGAAGGCCGACGTCCTCGACCTCAAAGAGGATCGGGCTGCCCAGTGCCAGGCGGGCGGCGATCAGATCCTTGACCACCTCCTGCTGGCCATAAACCATGATCGCTCGGCCTCCAGTCAGATCACTCAAGGGGATACGGTGCCGTTCGCCCTCGAACTGGAGGTAGATGCCGCGATGCACAAGTCCCTCGCGCCTCATCCGCTCTCCCACGCCCGCCTCGTCGAGCAGATCGACGGTGCCCTGTTCGAGCACGCCGGCGCGCAAGCGCCCTTCCACGTAGGCGCGGTCGCGACGTTCGAGTACGATCGACTCCACGCCGCGGCGATCGAGGAGCCGACCAAGCATCAGTCCGGCCGGGCCGGCGCCGATGATCGCGACCTGCGTGCGCATGTGCTCGCCTTTCTTCAGACGAAAACGTGATGAGACGCGGTCCTACGACCGCGGTTGCAAGGCAGGGACGAACGGTTGCGGCCGGGTGTGACCCATTTCATCCGTTGGGGTGGCGCCGGCTCAGCGATTGCCCCCATCACGCCGCGCCCCACACGTCGCGCGCCACCTCGGCCACCAGGCGGAGCTTCGCCTCCTGATCCGCGCCGGAAAGCAGATTGCCCTCCTCGGTCGAGGCAAAGCCGCATTGAGGACTCAGGGCGAGCCGCTCCAACGGTATGTACCGGGACGCCGCCTCGATCCGCCACTTGAGCGTGTCCGGCGACTCCAGGGTCGGCTTCTTGGTCGTCACCAATCCGAGCACCACGGTACGATCTTCCGGCACGTGCGCCAGCGGCTCGAAGCCGCCGGAGCGATCGTCGTCGTACTCAAGTAGGAAGCGCCTAAAGCGGGTGCGCCGAAACACTTGAGCGGCAATCGGGTCGTAGCCGCCGCTCGCGTAGAACTTGCTCTGATTATTGCCGCGACAGAGATGGATGCCGAACACCACGCCGGGGTGATCGTCGATCACGGCGTTATCGAGTTCGATACAGCGGTCAAGCA
>JAICHN010000064.1 GCA_025924845.1 Chloroflexota bacterium
GGCCGCTGCTTCACCATGTGGGCTTGTCATAACGTTAGTCGATCCAACTACCCTGGGTGAACTCAGCGGTGAAGAAAAAGAGCAGGGGTACGGCGAACCAGGCCAGGCGACGCAGGCGGGTTTCATCCAGCATGAGGGCAAGCACGATAAATGCCGGCAAGACCGCCAGCATATAACGCCCGGTAGACAGGTAGCGGCTCAAGGCAAAGCACCATCCGGCGAGACCGAAAAGAGTAAGATCGAGACCGAGCCGGCGCGCCCCCAGCAAAAGCAGGGCGAGTACGCCGAGAGCCGAAACAAGGTCCCATAGGAGTACGTAGTTGGCGCTCGGAGAGTGAATAAGATGCCACTGGGGCGAGCGAATGACCGTGACGTACTGCTGGATCGTCTGCCACGGTGCGAGGAGCGCGATATGCCACTTTTCCTGAAAGGTGTCCAGGATGACGCCCCCGCCCAGCCAGGCGCTGAGGATCTTTTGATAGACGAGCAGTCCCAATCCCGGTAAGGCGGCGGCGCCAATGCCGCGGGCCAGCGCGCCGGCTTCGCGCTGCCGGCGGAGGGCAAGCAGGATGGGGACGACAAGCACGAGGCCCTGAAGGCGGGTAAGTACGGCCAGGAGCGACAGGAATCCCGCCAGGCCAAGCCGATCGCGCCGTACCGCCAGCAGGGCTGCCGCGCTGAAGGCCAGAAACAGGGACTCGCTGTAGGCGCCGAGCAAGTAAAAGGAATCGGGATACAACAAGATCACCACAATGGTACGCCAGGCCACCCGGTCGCCGAAGCCGTCCGCCACCCAGCGCCAGAGTAGACCGAGCGCCGGCACGCAAGCGAGGTTGGAAACAAGCAGTCCGGCAGTGAGGTAGTGGCCGAACAAAGGCACGGCAAGGACGCGAATAAGGAAGGGGTAGACCGGCATGTAGGCGGTGTTCAGACCATCGGCCGCGTAGCCGTGGGCGGCGATTTGGGTAAAGCGCAGGGCGTCGAAGTGCCGCCAGGGCTCGAGTAGGATCGCCGCGAGCCCGGCGGGCCCTCCGTTGTGCGGCAGGACGAGATAAGTAATGCTACCCACAATGGTCAGAAGCACCCGGAAGCCGACCACGAGCAGCACGAGGTCGGCCCACGGCACGGCGCATGGGGAGGCGGGCGCGGGCAAGCCGGTGCCCGCGCTCTCCGAAATCGGCTCAAGCGGAGTCGGTTCAACCATGGGCGCCAACCAGAGTTCGGGCGTCGCGCCGTCGATACAGCCAATAGGCCAGCGCAACCGATAGGGGAGGAAGGGCGTTGATGCCCACGGTGTGATAGTCTCGGATCACTACCATGGGCGCCAGAACGGTGACCCAGGCCGCCAGGAGCACGGCTTGATCGCGGAGGCCCGCGCCGGCGGGACCGATCAGGCTGAGGAGGGCCGGGGCAAGGAGGATTTGGTCGCTGGTATGCACATAGGGCGATAGCGCCAGATACACGGCGATCCCTCCGCCCAGCAAATCTTGCCGACCTGGCCCGCCCGGACGGTGTACACGTACGGCGAGCTTGGCGACGATCCCGGCCGCGCCAAGCAAACACGCGGCGTTGAGGATTCCACTGGCGGCGCTGCCCTGATAGAGGCCGGAGACGGACGCCAGATCGGGTTGCAGGCTGATGCTGTCCCCTAACTGCCGCAGGGCGGTGAGCCAATGCCCATAGGCCGCCGGCCCACCATCGAACCGTAGGCCGACCAGCGCGGCCAGTCCGCCCGCCAGTGCGAAGCCGGCGGACATGTGCTTCTTGCTGCCGTTAGGGGCGGCAAGGATGACGATGATCGCGATTGGCCCCATCAGATGAGGTTTGAATAGGCCACAGCCAAGGCACACTCCCGCCAAAAATGGTCGTCCCAGAGCGGTCAGTCGATAGGAAGCGCCCAGAGCGAGGAGCAACGGTGTGGAGTTCTGCCCCAGGCGCAGATCGAAGAGAGCGGCGGGCGAGATGGTGACCAGCGCGGCGGTGAGCAGGCGTGGACGGCGGGGCCAGTCGTACAGTGCCAGATACGCGCCGAGGGCGCCGCAGACAAAGAGCAACGCGGCCCAGAGGTGATAGGCCCCGCTCTCCGGGAGACCGGCAAAGGGTCGGAGAAGGAGCGCGAAGGGCGGCGGATCGGTATAAGGGGCGAACGCGAACGGCAGATTATGCCCCGCCCCGCCGTTGAACACTTGCTGCTGCACGCGCCAAAGGCTGGGCCAACTGAAAGGGTCTATCCCTTGCTTGTCGGCCACGGCGGCCGCGTAGAAAACCTTGAAGTCCGAGCCGTTTCCAGGGGCGGGCACGTAGGTAGCGACATAGTAGACGGCGAAGGCCACGATGCATGCCATGAGGAGGGCAAGGGCGAGAGGTCGCCGCGTCATTGGCGCCACGATGCCTTCGGCGCCGCAATCCAGCCCCGCGTCGGAATGCAGGGTGAGGGAGTCGGGAATTGGGGCCGCCACCTGACCTCCCTTACGATTTTGTCGGCCGACGCCGCTCTGCCAGGCAGGTAGACGGCAAAAGGTCACTGGCACCATGGTAGTTACGGCGCGGAGGGTCGTCAATCACCGCGATGGGTGGTGTGATTTCGCCCGGCATTGCGGTACAGCTGTATTAAGTCCCATATAATGATCTGCACCGGGGCGTAGCCAAGAGTATCATCCAAACTGATTCACGGCCAACCTATATTTTGCCCCGCCATAACGGTGAGATTCAGGTTCTATTGTTCAGATATCAGCATGATATGGCGCGACGCTCCCAGATTCCGTTAACTCTGGGGGCGACGATCGCCGTCCTGGCCGCGATTGTTTCGAGGCACGCTGGTGATTCAAAGCAGGTTCCGGTCTTTGTGGTCGCGGCCACCCTGATCGCGATCGTCGGCGCGGCGATCAGCTTCCCGGTGCCGGCACCTCGCACTTTAATACTGGAAAGGAGATTTGAGCCGACCCGACCAGCTGGTCCGGCGGCTTTAGTTTTTCTTCTGCCCGCAGTGGCGGCAGTATTGATTTGGCGTACGGAGCCGTTTGCCCTTTTCCACCAATTCGTGAAATCAAGTTCGACCGGGGCGGCAGTCCTGTGGTTAGGTGGGTTGGTAGCTGGACTTGCCATGCTCTGGGATCGGTGGCACGGACAACCACGCGTCGGGGGCTTTGTCACGGCGATCAAGCGACCTGATACTCGCTGGGTGATGGCGATACTGATCGTTATCCTGATTGTGGGCGCGGTGGTACGGCTCTGGCATCTCTCCTCGCTCCCGGAGGGTATCTGGTCGGACGAAGCTGACAGCGCAGCCGATGCGGTCCGGTTGCTGCACGCGCCGTTTCAGCCGTTCGCGCCCGGTAACTATGGTCACAATCCAGCTCTCTACTTTTATGCCATGGCCGCCCTGATCCGGGCGGGCGGTGAGACCATCTGGATGGCCCGCCTGACCTCGGCGCTTTTCGGCGTCGCGAGCATCGCGGCGGCATTTGCCGTGGGCTATCAGGTGCGCGGCGCCGTGCTTGCCCTCTACGCGGCATCGTTGATGGCCATGGCCCAGTGGGCGATTACCTTTTCAAGAGTAGCGATGCCCAACATTCCCATTCCGGCGATTACCGGCCTTGGCTATGCCACGTTCATGATCGCCATGCATCGGCCGCGTCCATTTTGGTTCGCCTTGAGTGGCACGCTGCTCGGACTGTCGTTTCTTACCTATCCGGGCGCCTACTTGCCGGCGGTTATCCCTCTACTGTTGGTGTATGCGCGATCACGCTCGGATCCGGCATTTGCCCGAGCGAGCAGGCATGGACGCCTGTTTCTCCCCTTATGTTTGCTGGTCAGCGCGGCGCCGATGCTGACCACGCTGTTCCTTGATGGGAATTATGTGCTCGGTCGGGTACACGTTACCTCGCTATTCAACGAATATCATGACACCGCCCGCCGTATCCTGGGCCTCCTCGACAACATACGTAGCTATACGTTAATGTTTACCGTCCAGGGCGATCACAACGGTCGACATAATCTGTCCGGGTCGCCCATGCTTGATCCTATTACCGGTGTCCTTTTTCTGCTCGGACTCGGAATTTGCCTTCGACAGTGGCGACAGTGGCAGTACCAGACACTATTACTTTGGCTGGCGAGCAATCTCCTGAGCGGAATTCTGTCCCTGGAGTCTGAGGCGCCCCACGGGGCCCGCACGCTCGGCGCACTCGTCCCCGTGGTGGTTATCGCCGCGATGCCTTTGCTCTATCTCAAGCCGGTAGTGCAATCGACATTGGACCGCCTCGGCACCCACCGGGCTGTAGAGCAACAGGTTGGACCCAAGCCGGCAAGCCGCGACGCGGGACGAAAGGATACCTCCATAGCTAGCGCCCGTATTTCCGCTGGTCTTGCATCGGCTCTACTCCTAGGCGCCCTCATCCTGAACCTCAACCAGTACTTCGGGGAGCAAGCCCGAAGTCTCCGCTCGTGGAGGGATATGGGAGGGCAGATTACCACGATGGCACGGTCAATTGCCCGGTTAAACCGGGAAGGCGCTCACGTCTACACCGACCCGACGAAGATGAACGATATCGTGGTGCAGCTTGTAGCACCGGACTGGAAACCCCAGGCATACAACGCAAGTCATCCGTTTCGCGACGTGGCGAAAAGCGGGCAAATCGCATTCGTCATCCCTGTTCAGAGTGTGCCACTCGTGCGCCGCCTCCGATCCGGCATCAGTGATGTACGAGTGATCGCGATCACGCCGGCCTTCAATCAGCGGATAATCGAGGGTTGCGTAGTTAGCTGGCAAGCTCGGCCCGTGGCTTCGACACGGCGGAAAGGCGGGTGAATCCGCGGCACCTTCAACCGTACTGAACCGGTCGGGCTCCACTACGACAAGTCGTTTATCGCCACGGTACCGGCGCGTAACTGCCTACTTTTCGTGTTCCTGGTGATGTACGTTTGGCCAATCCGACGATCCGGCGAAGCGGGTTGGTCATTCAGTCTGCTCGGGAGCTGATCGGACGACAGATCGTCCCAGGAGTCGGCCGGTCACTTCGGCGTAATGGTTGATTGGGACCCGCTCTCCGGCGCTTTTGGGGAGTGTATCCCTCTACTTCAGGTGATCGTTGTGTGGAAAGAGCCGTCAATCACCGCGATGGGTGATGGGCCTACCGGTCGCCGGACTGCTATCGTGCTGTACAGTACCTTCGGAATGGCGCCTCGCCCATCGAGCTGGGGGTTCATGTTGGCTGGAGGGCATACGTGCGGATAGAGCGACACGCCTCCACCAACCGATCGGATTCGGCATTGCTCCGGCCCCTGTCGGTGGTTCTTCTGGGATTGATCGTCCTAGTCGGTATGTCTCGACTGTCCGTGGAGGCGCCGTTTTTCGGCCGATCGTCGCTCGTCAACTCTGCTGGTTGGGCGCCCGTACCCCAGGATGACCGGAACGCTCCCGAGGTCGATCTGGCGTTGCGCCGCGCCGCGAGCATGCTGCCCGTGAGTTCGGTATGCGTGATAGCACGTGATTCCTGGAATCGCGACTACTTCAGGGCTTCGTATATATTGATGCCCCGCCGAGTGTGGCCGGCGGCGCCCTTGCTCTCACGTCCCGTGCCTTCGCCGGGTACGCTTGCCGCGACGCTCTCCAGCCGGCATGCCGACTGCTTGCTGGTCCCGCCCGCCGCCGCCGTCCCTGACGGTTGGCTCCGGGTGAGCGGTGGGGCTTATGCGATATATATCCCGAAGGGCCGGCGATGAGCGGCGAGCTTCTCTGGTCCGCGCTCGCCATTGCGGCTATTCCGGCCGCGGGCTATCCCTGGACGCGGCTGCTCGGCTTGCGGGGATCGCTTGGCTTCGCGGCGGCGTGGCTGCTTGGCTCGGGGATTTTGACGAGCGCCATGCTCATTCTGAGCGTGGCTCAAGGCCGATTCACCCGGCTGTCTCTCGCACTGATCTGGTTGGCGGTTACCGCCGACGGCTGCCTGAGCGCGAGATGGAGCGAGCAATCGCTTCGACCGGCGCGGCCACGCTTGCCGGGGCGGACCGGGCTTCCGCTCACCATACTTGCATCGGCCGTGATAGCTTTCCAAACGGCATATGTCTGGCTGGCGGCGGTAAGGGTGCCTCTGGGCAGCTTCGACTCATGGTCGCTCTGGGAGTATAAGGGTAGACTCTTTCATCTCGACGGCATGGTGAGTGGGCTCAGTCTGCATGACCGCGCCCTCGTCTTCGCGCATCCTGCCTATCCACCGCTGCTGTCGCTGCTGATCGCCTGGGTCTACACCTGGGCGGGAGCAGCGGCGCCTGCCTTGATGAAGCCGCTCTTCCCCCTCTTTTTCGGCTCGCTCCTCGCCGCGTTTTTCGCCGCGTTGGGCCCGCGCCTGGGTATCGGCGCGGCCCTGGTGGGGACCGCTGCCCTTGCGTTAATCCCCCGTATCGCGGACTACGCGGGGACCGGGCTGGCCGATGTGCCGATGACCGCCTTTCTGGTCGCGGCGGCCTCGGCCTATTGCGCTTATCTGGAGAGCGGCGAGCGGCGCGCGTTGGTAGCCGCGGGCGTGCTGCTGGGCTTCGCGGCGCTCACCAAGCGGGATGCTCTGCCCTACCTGGGAGCGGCGGTCCTTGGGCTGGGACTCCTTGAACGGCGCGGCGGTGTGGTTACCCAAACGGCAGGCGCTGCTCTGGCGGTGTGCGGGCCGTGGTACGCCTACGTCGCCCTAACCGGCGTGCAGGATCGTGACTTTCTGCCCGCGACGCTGTCGAACATCGGCGCGCATCTCGACCGGATCGGCCCCATCGCTCGATTATTCCTCCTCAACCTCTATGCAATCGACGAGTGGAGCGTGCTCTGGATCGCCATGCCGGCCGTGCTGTTAACCGCGCTGCTCGCTCGGCGGGTGCGCACGCCTGCCTTGCTCCTCATGATCGTGCTCCCATTGGCGGTTTTCATTGGATCGCTCAGCCTGTCCGCGTGGCCGGATTACACCGAGCATGCCAGAACGTCGCTCGATCGCTTGATCCTGGGTACCTGCCCCTTCGCCCTCTGGTTTGTCTGCGAACAGCTTGTGCCGAAGCGACTACCTAATAACCGACGGCAGCGCTTTGCGGCGAACAGAGCACCCGAGCCAGGAATCGGCCCGTAAAGCTGTCGGGATTGGCCGCAAGATCCTCGGGTGTGCCCTCGGCCACGACCTCGCCGCCTCCGTCTCCGCCCTCCGGGCCGAGGTCGATCAGCCAGTCGGCGCTCTTGATCACGTCGAGGTTATGCTCGATGACCACTACCGTGTTCCCGGTCTCCACCAGGCGGTCCAGCACCTCAAGCAATCGCGCTACATCGGCGAAATGCAGGCCGGTAGTTGGCTCATCGAGAATGTAGAGGGTGCGTCCCGTGGCGCGCTTAGAGAGTTCGGTAGCCAGCTTCACGCGCTGAGCTTCGCCGCCCGAAAGTTGGGTGGCGGGTTGGCCGAGACGAATGTAGCCGAGCCCGACGTCGTTCAGGGTGCGGAGCTTGTTTCGTAGGTTCGGCACGGCCTCGAAAAAGGCGGATGCCTCCGAGACGGTCATCTCCAGCACATCGGCGATGTTCTTGCCCTTGTAGCGAATCTCCAGGGCCTCACGATTGTAGCGTTTGCCTTTGCAGATCTCACAGGGGACGTAGACATCGGGAAGAAAGTGCATCTCAATCTTGATGATTCCTTCGCCGGCGCAGGCCTCGCAACGACCACCCTTCACATTGAAAGAGAATCTGCCCGGTTTATAGCCGCGAATCCTTGCATCGGGCACCTGGGCGAATAACTCGCGAATCGGCGTAAACAGGCCGGTATAGGTAGCGGGGTTACTGCGCGGCGTGCGGCCGATCGGCGACTGGTCGATGTCGATCACTTTGTCGAGGAACTCCAGGCCCTCGATCCCCTCGTGCGCGCCGGCTCGGCGCTTCATCCGGAACAGATGCTGCGCTACGGCGTTGTAGAGCACCTCGTTGACCAGCGTGCTCTTGCCCGAACCGGAGACGCCGGTCACCCCGATAAATGTCCCAAGCGGGAAGCGCACCGTTAAGTTACGTAGATTGTTCTGGCGTGCCCCTCGCACCGTGATCGCGTGCCCGTTGCCGCGCCGTCTCTGGCTGGGAACCGCCACGCTCAGTTCGCCCGACAGGTAGCGGCCGGTCAGCGACTCACCGCAGGCCATCACATCGTCAATGGTGCCCGCGGCCACCACATGGCCACCGTGCTCACCGGCGGCCGGGCCAATATCGACGATGTAGTCGGCAGCTCTGATCGTATCCTCGTCATGCTCCACCACGATCAGCGTATTGCCCATGTCGCGGAGCGTCTCAAGCGTATGCAGGAGGCGGGCGTTATCGCGTTGGTGGAGGCCGATACTCGGTTCGTCGAGCACATAAAGGACGCCCATCAGCCCCGAGCCGATCTGACTGGCCAGGCGAATTCGTTGGGCCTCACCACCGGAGAGGGTGGTGGCCGAGCGCAACAGCGACAGATAACCAAGCCCAACGTTGACCAAAAAGCCCAGTCGAGCGCGAATCTCCTTGAAGATTTGTCGACCGATCGCCATTTCCCGCATGCTGAGCGGCGGTGGCGCCGGGACGCGGCTCGCCCGGATCGGGCTGGGCTGAACGGTTTCCTCCCCGGCATCGGCCCCGACCAGCAGGCTAAACCAACGAGTGGCTTCGTAGATAGATAAGCGCGAAACCTCGACGATATTCAGCTTGCCCACCGTCACCGCCAAAGCTTCCGGCTTTAGGCGAGCGCCGTTGCAGACCGTGCAGGGCACGCTGGTCATGTACTCTTCGCACTCCTGCTTGTAGGTGTCGCTCTCACTCTCACGGTAACGGCGCGCGAGCAGGGGGATAACGCCCTCGAAGCGCCCATCAAACTCATAGTGCCGCCCAGACTTCGTGCTGTGACTGATCCGCACCTTGGTTTGATCGCCGGGACCCAGCAAGATAAGCTGACGCTGATCCTCGGTCAAGGTCTCCCATGGCCGATGCGTAGTGATTCCCTGCTGCTTGCAGAACGCGTTGAGCAGGCTCCAGTAGTAGGTCCCACTGGTCTTAGACCAGGGCTGAATGGCGCCCTCATCCAGCGAGAGGTGTGGATTGGGCACTACCAAGTCTGGGTCGAACTCGAGGCGAGAGCCAAGCCCGGTGCAGGAGGGACAAGCCCCATGCGGATTGTTGAACGAGAAGGTACGTGGTTCGATTTCACCGACGCTGATCCCGCAGACCACACAGGCGAAGTGCTCGCTATAGAGATGGTCCTCACCATCCACCTCGGAGATAATCACGAGGCCGTTGCCCAGCTTGAGCGCCGTTTCCACCGAATCGGCCAGGCGTGAAGCGTCTTCGCGCGCCTCCTCGCCCTGGTCGGCCCGGTCGTGAATAATCAGCCTATCGACGACGATCTCGACATCGTGCTTGCGATTCTTATCCATGGCAATGTCTTCGCCCAGGTCGTAGATCTGTCCGTCCACGCGCACCCGGACAAAGCCGTTGCGGCGAGCATCATCCAGGACGTTCCGCGCTTCGCCCTTACGACCACGCACCAGTGGGGCCAGTACACCCACCCGTGTATCGGGCGGTAGACCGAGGACCGCGTCCACGATTTGCTCAACTGACTGTCTACTGATTTCGCGCCCGCACTTCGGACAATGCGGATGACCGATGCGTGCGTAGAGGAGGCGTAGATAGTCGTGAATTTCGGTCACCGTACCGACGGTTGATCGGGGATTTCGGCTGGTGCTTTTCTGATCGATGGAAATAGCGGGCGAGAGGCCCTGGATGTAGTCAACATCCGGCTTATCCATCTGGCCCAAGAACTGCCGAGCATACGCGGAGAGCGATTCGACATAGCGTCGCTGTCCCTCGGCGAAGATCGTATCGAAGGCCAGGCTCGACTTGCCCGAACCGGACAGACCGGTGAACACGACGAACTTCTCACGCGGAATGCTGAGATCGATGTTCTTCAGATTGTGCTGGCGCGCACCATGCACGACGAGGTGATCTTGAGGCATAAAATCCAGTATAGCGGCCCAGATCCCTGGGTGAGGAGTAGGTTATCGTCGAACCTTCGGCATAGCGAAGCATAACGCAACGAAGCCCCCCACGTGTAGCGGGGAGCTTCCGATAGGACCGAGGTTCGAGAGTTGCTCGACGGGCTTAGGACTCGCCGGAGTCGAAGAGGATCGAGTTGCGTGACCGGCAACGGCCGCAGGCAACCAACTTGTCGTCGGGCTGAATTTCCCAGGCATTGGCGATCGCGTTGTGCTCACCGTGGCGAATCCAGAATGTCCGGCGGTTGCCGCAAGCGATACAGACGGGCACGCGGCCCATGATCCGACCCTCGAAAGGAGCTTCCTGGCGCTTCAGCAGTCTTGGCATGGTGTGTAAAACCTCGATTCGCGATAAACGCCGGCTGACGTAATCCCTCGACACAACCTCCCATTTCTGGAGAGGCGGCGCGGCTACCATGCCGACTTATTAGGTGGTAAGTCGTTACTATTCGTAAAAGCTACGTCCCAATCAGGTGCGGCCGGCTCTCGCGCATCTCCCTGATCTTCCCTGAAGTGGTTCACTCTTTTTGAGAAGGATGCAAGACGAGGGTCCTCGCCGCACTCTTATCGTAGGACGGATACGTTATCGCAGCGTTGCGTTCAAGTTAAGGTTGGTTAATCTCCGGCGTATCCTGTTTTACACGGCGCGAAGACCTGTTCGCCGCGGATTCCGCGCACGGGCTTCTCGATGAATATCCGTGCTGAATCAGCGAAACGTCGTCTTAAACCGCCAGTCCGTGGCGGTGTGCCAGCCTCTGGTACAGGGCCATGTAAGCGGCAGTCATTCGCTCGGCCGAGTAAAACTGTTCCGCCCGTTGCCTGGCGCGCTCAACCATTTCGGTGCGCAGGTTCTCGTCAGCCAGTACGGCTTCGACTTGTCGACGCAGGGCATATGCATTATGAGGATCGAAGTACAACGCGCAGTCGGCCCAGATCGCCCTATACGAGGCGATGTCACTGAGCACGAGCGCACAACCGGCCAGCGCTGCCTCCACGGCGGCGAGGCCGAAGGGATCATAGAGGGCCGGCGATACGAACACCAGGGACCGCGCCATGTAGTCCCTCACCTCCGCGTGCGGAAGAGCGCCGACGAACTGCACATAGCGACTGGTCCCCGCGTTTACCGGACCTTGCGGACCTACCGTCTCGCCCACCGCCACGCACATGCGATCGGACAAGCCTTCGGCCATGCTCATGAAGCAGTCCAGGTTTTTCCCCTTGTCCCAGAGCCGCCCTACCATAATCGTGTCGAGCGAGCGAAAGGCGGCGCCGCCGCTCGTGTGGGGACTGACTCCATTCGCGATTAGGCGAACCGCGCCGCTGTAGGCATACCACCTACCTAACGCCTCGGCCACCATCAGGCTGGGGGCCACCACTGCCGCCGCCACGGCAAGGCCGCTTTTCAGGCGGTGGGCATAGGCCTGATCCACCAGCGGCATCTCCTCGTTCAACACGTGCGCGCGCCAACTACACAGATCACTGTGAGACACCACAACAACCGGCATGCCGCTGGCGCCAAGCTCACCAAGATAATGCTCATTGGCGTGGACCAGGTGTGCCTTCCAGCGGAGGGCGAGATTCAGCACCTGCTGGAGTGCCGCTTCGTACTCAGCGTGGGCCTTTCCTTCCCATTCCAGGGGAATGTCCAACTGCTCGAGTGCCACCAGGCCGCCCCGCGGCCGGCTGCCAAGGCGGATATCCTCCAACTGGCCGGCGCTTGGCGGTCGCCCGCACACGGCCAGCAACACCTGGACGTTGTAGTGCTCGGCCAGCCCGTGCGCCAGAGTCGTGGCGTATTGCCAAACTCCCCCCACCGCGTCAGTAGTGAGAATCAACCGCATGGCGCGGCCGTCAGCGAGAGCGCGGCGATCAACCGCTTGCCGGCCAATTGCCTCGCCGCCGTAAGCCTGCCCAAGTCGTGGTGCCCTCCCGCGCGGTAGGTCGTGTCAAGCATGGCTAGTCGGTGCGCGTTGTACACGCAGTGATAGAACGGCAGACGGTGTTGCGCGCCCGAGTCACCGCTCGCTCCTGCGTAGATGGCCAGGAAGCGGGCTTGCTCGGCGGCATCAAGCTCCCACTCCTCAATGAAGCCGGCCAGATCGAAGGCAATATCTTGGGTACGCGCCCAGGAATGGTCAAGGAAATGGTCGGCCGTGTCACACTTAAGGATACGGTCGCCCACCATGCGCCATTCCACGCGCTCGGGACGCTGATCACCGGCCAGCGCCCAAGGGTCCGCCGCGCTCGCGGCCTCGGTCATCCTGCTCAGTTGGGGCAGCCGGCCGGAACCACCCCACGCCGTGTGAATGTCTTCCACCGTCGCGTTCAAGTCACGGAAGTCGATCTCCTCGCCCGCACGCTCAGCGGTATGACGGACGAACCCATAGTAGCGGGCGGCGGCGTCGATGATTGAGGCGCGAACCTTTGAGCCGATCGCTGGAGGGACGACCTCGCCCACCCAGTACTGTAAGAGAAAGCCATGGGCAAAGCCCCGATAGGCAGGCGCCATGCCTGCCTCCGCGATACGTTGGGATAGCGCGGCCTTGTGCCGACCAATCGGCCCGAAGCCCACGAACTTGGCAACGACCCGTTGCCCTCCGCGATCCCTGAGGAAGAGCTTTCGCCGCTCGAAGCCCGGCACCAGCGAAGCGTCGGATGCGCTCCATTTTCCCCAGGAGCAATCGCGCTCAAAGGACAACGAGCCTTCGCAGGCATCGCCCAGCAGGGCGGGCAGGCGCCGCGCAAGGAGATTTTCGATTGCCGGCTCGACCGTGCGCACCGCAACCGACGCCCAGGTTTCGCGCACGTCGGCGCCGGCATTAGGTAACGGTCCGGGCGGATGCGCGCACACCACCACAATTCGATCCACTGCTACGCCGGCGGCGCGGATGGCACCCACCGTGGCGGCAATAGACGAGCCGCTCAGTCCTGGTCCCTCGTCGACTACGATGAAGCGAGCGCCCCGATCGGCCGCGGCCCTCCAGGCGCGGGCGGTAGCCGGGGCAGCAATTACCTCGCGTGAAAACGGATCACCAAATGGGCGGACGGTGTGACGAGCGACCAGACAGGCTTGCCGGCGCAGTCCTGCCGCCACAGCGGCGGAAAGCGATGCACCAATACTGAGGACGCCGACCACGACATAGCGTTCGCCCCCACTTTCGACGGCGATAGCCTGGCCGATGTCGGCGAAGGCGTCGGGAAACAGCGCGTAGAATAGGTAGCCCTCGGGCACCACAAGGGCCAATGGGCCAGGGTTGCCAAGCGGCGGCGGATTTGGCGTCGGCGGCGGGACCGCAGTCGGCGCGGCCACCCGATCGGCCCACCAGTCGGTGAGCGCACGCGCGGCGTCGTCATGGCCGGAGGCGCTCATTTCGGACACCGCACGAGATTCCGCGATGTCCGCTAGAGCCTGCTCGAGCATTCCGGCCAGGATCAGACCGTCGCGAGCGGACTGCAGAGCACGCGAAGCACTTGGGGCGCCTACATGGCATTCGGCCAGGCACTCCAACTCGTACAGGATGTGCCGCGGGTCGCGCCGGACCGTTACATCCGTGTAAAACCTCATCCGTAGCGCCGTGCTACCTGTTGGGCAAAGAAGGCATATTCACCCGGATCGACCGGCGGACTGGTGTGATGCGCGCTTTTCCCGCGGCTGGGTGGGGTGAAGCAGAGCGTGGCGAGCACCTCGAACTCCTCCAGCGCGCTCATCATGCGGTCGAACCAGTCCCAGGCGCCGGGGATATGCGAATCCGCCCAGCTGATCCCCGTCCGCAGCCGTTTCACTTCCAGGCGCCGCAGCCACTTAACGGTTCGGCGCAGCCCATCGTAGTCGCCATACTGGATCCACTGACAGATACCCACTTCGGGCTGAAACGCGTGAAACGCTTGTTTCGGTTCCCCATGTTCACTGAGCAGCCCATGATAGAAGTGCCTGTAGTATGAACTTCCCTCGCTTTCCTTGTGGCGAGTCACGGCAATGGACGCGCTGGGTAGGTCAAAGAGGGAATACCAGTATATGCGCGGCACCACTCCGCAGAGCAGTTCAACGGTGCGGCTGAGACCAAAACACTGTACCTCCTCGCAGCCGAAGCTCGATACGCCTACCTCGGTAACCCACACCGGTTTCCGGCTCATCGCTTCGATTTCGCGCACCTTGGCCGGCCAGTCATTGAGCTGCCACAGATTCCAATCGAGAGGAAAGCCGTGGACGGCCACGACGTCAATGTGACGTTGCAGCCCATGCAGATACAGCGTGCGGATAAATTCGGCGTCGATCGGCGATATACCGCCCAGCACCCTCGTCATGCCGGGACGTTCGGCGGCGACCGCCTCGCAAGCCCACTTCACCATGGTGGCAAAGATAGTCCAATCAGGATCCTCATCCCGATTCCAATGCGAGAGGTTATTGGGCTCATTCCAGAGCATGACCGAGTTAAGCATGCAGAACGTCCAGAATGGTTAGCGTAAAGCGACGGCGGGATCTATTGATCCGTTGCCGTTCGACTCGGGTACCAAATACAGTTCGTGATCGATGTCGCCTCCGAAGGGTTGAGGACTGTAGCCGCGCCCGATCCCCAGGTAGGTGAAGCCGGCCGCCCGCAGATCCTCCGGTTCGTACAGGTTTCGCCCGTCAAAGAAGATAGAGGAGCGCATCAGCCCGCGTAGGCGTTGCATGTCGAGACTGCGAAACTCGCGCCACTCCGTGACGAGGGCGAGGGCATCGGCGCCGACCGCCACCTCGTAAGGGTCGCCCCGGAACTGGACGCCGGTGAGGAGGCGTCGCGCATTACTTTCCGCTTGCGGATCGTAAGCGGCGACGGTCGCGCCCTCGGCCAACAACTGCGCCGCGATATCCAGCGACGGCGCCTCGCGCATGTCGTCGGTATTCGGCTTGAAAGCCAGACCGAGGAGGCCGATATGCTTGCCACGCAGATCACCCAATGCGTCGCGGAGCTTGTCCACGGCCCGTGAGCGCTGGTCGTAGTTGATATCCAGAACGGCGCGTAGTAATTGTGGATGGCATCCACTAAAGTCCGCCATATGGGCGAGTGCTTTCACGTCCTTGGGGAAACAACTCCCGCCAAAGCCCAGGCCGGCATCAAGGAACGCGCCGGCAATGCGCTTGTCGTAGCCCATCCCGGTCGCCACTTCCTTGACGTCCGCGCCCAGGCGTTCGCAAATCTGCCCGATTTCGTTGATGAAGGAAATACTGGTGGCGAGAAAAGCATTGGAAGCGTACTTGATCATTTCAGCCGTGCGCAGATCGGTGACCATGACCCGGCAGCGCAAGGTGAGGTAGAGTTGGGCTACTCGCTCCGCCGCGTCGCGATCGGTGGAACCGAGCACCACCCGATCCGGCTGCATGAAGTCGTGCAAAGCGCTCCCCTCGCGGAGGAACTCTGGATTAGAGACTACCGAGAAACGGACATTCGGCCGCTTATACCGCTCGACAATGGCCGAAACCCAATCGCCCGCGCCAATGGGCACGGTGCTCTTATTGATAATGGCCACACCGTCGCGCAGATGTGGGGCGATACGCTCCGTGCAGGTACGCACGGCGCGCAGATCGGCTCGGTCGGATCCTTCGCGGGTCGGAGTGCTTACCGCGATAAACACGAATTCGGCGTCGGCCAATGCACTGTCGTAGGCGGCCGTATCCTGCTCGGCCACGAAGCGCAAACGGCCCCGAGTCTGGTTGTCAAGGACAAGTTCAGCCAGTCCCGGCTCGTAAATGGGCATCTCGCCCTGGCGCAGACTGGCGATTTTCGCTGAATCTATATCCAGGCAAGTGACATCATTACCCAACTCGGCAAAACAGGTGCCCGTCGTCAAACCGACATACCCGGTTCCCACCACACAGATTCGTCGCATGGATTATCGCTACCCTCTCGACTGGCAGTTACTCAGAGGTCGGACGTCGGCACCGGCCGGCCGCAAGGATCTGTATACCATCGTGCCAGGCCATGCTAACACGATTGCAACTTATTGGTAAACCGAGGCGGCGGCGGTTCAGTGTTCAGAAGGTGACGCGGAATCCGCCGACGTCTCCCGTGGGCGGACTGGACTCTACCTCGATCGTCTCCACGCGCGCTCCCGACGGTCCCCGGCGCAGCGCCGTGATCAGCGCCTCGATCGCTGCGACTTCCCCTTCCGCTTCCAACTCTACGACCCTTTCATCCGGAGCATTTCGCACCCAACCGGAGAGCGCCAGCCGTGTCGCTCGCTGGGCCGTGAACTGGCGAAACCCCACGTTTTGCACCCGGCCGCGCAACGTGACGTGTACTCGCTTACGCACGATCGACCTCGTCTTCGTATACTCGCGCAC
>JAICHN010000065.1 GCA_025924845.1 Chloroflexota bacterium
ATGGGACGAGCATACCCAGATCTACTTCCAGAAAGGCTGGATCCATGTCTGGTCGCCTGACCTGTTTAGCCGACCCTCCCAATCGCGCGTGGAAATCTATGAGGCAGGCGAGCAGGCCGCCTACCACTACCCGGTGGCGACGCCCCAGACAGCGTGGCATTTCCGCGAGGAAGCCGCCTCCTTCGTATACGCGGTGCGGAGCGGCATGCCCTTTCTCTCCAGCGGAGAGGACACCCTGACCGATATCCGCCTGTACGAGGAAATTTACCGACGCCACCTCGACCTTGAATCGTAAGCCTACCGCAATAGGGAGCATATGAAGACCAAGCAACTTGCCATGCATTCGATATCCACCCATCATCGCGACCTGGAAGAAGCGCTGGATGCCTACGCCGGCGCCGGCTTCCGATCGGTCGAACTGTTCTTGCCGCACCTCAAGGATTGGTTGGCGCGCGGCCACACCATGGCCGAGGCGCGCGCCCAACTCGCGGCGCGCGATTTAAAGTGCATCGGCGGCTTTGAGACACATGTAGTGTGCTTCGGTTCGGCGGACGCCCGCCGCGCCAATCACGACTTGCACCTGGCGAACGCCCGGTTGATCGACGAACTGGGCGGTGGGGTCATCGTGGTAGGCACCGACGGTCCGGAGGCGCCGTTCGCCGATCCCCTGACCGCGCTCGAGCCGATCGCCGGCGCTCTACGCGAACTGGCGCGGCGGCTGGACGGTCTTAATGTGCGGATCGCCCTAGAGTTCAACTGGTCGCCCGTGGTAAAGAGCCTGCGTAGCGCCGTACAGGTAGCCAGGCAGGTAGACGATCCGCGCATTGGCGTGCTCTTCGATCCGGCTCATTATTATGTCACGCCGACCAAATTCGCGGACCTCACGGTGGAAAGCGTGGCGCACATCCTCCACGTCCATCTCGACGACATGAGCGATAAGCCCGCCGATCTCAGCCATTGCAATAGCGACCGAGTGCTCCCCGGCCAGGGCATTCTCGATTTACCCGCCCTGATCGGTCGCCTGGAGGAACTGGGCTACCAGGGCATGTTCTCGCTGGAGATGTTTAACGCCGAACTCTGGGCAATGCCCGCCGATCACGCGGCGCGGCTCTGCTATCAGAGCTTGCTCCCACTCTGTAGTTGAACGGTGTCTAGGTTTGTCCAGCGTCCCACTCGTTTCGTGAGCCACCCTCAGTTGAAAGGAAGACCACTCAGGTGAAGATTGCATTTTTCACAGCGGTATTTGCTGACCAGTCCATCGAATGGATCGCGGATTGGGCGGCGAACGCCGGCTTCGATGCCCTGGAATTGGATGTGGCGCGTCACATCGGCAACCCGGCCCAGGCGCGCCGGGCGATCGCCGCGGTCAGGCAACGAGGCCTGGAGGTCTGCACCCTGACCTATTTCGGGAACCTGCTTGACGCGAACCGCGAAGCCCGAGCGCGCCACCAGGCCAACGTGACGGCAACGATTGAGGCAGCGTTGGAGCACCACGTGCCCCTGGTATGTACCTTTCCAGGACGCGATGAGCAGGCCACCGAGCCGGAGAATTATCGACAGCTCGCCGACTTCTATGGGCCGCTCGCCACCCGAGCGGCGAGCGGCGACGTCAAGGTGATCATGGAAAACTGGCCCGGCCCCCACAAGGACTACCTGGCCACGACCCCCGCCGGTTGGGCCGCGCTCTTTGCCCTGGCGCCCGCGCCGAACCTTGGCGTGAACTTCGATCCCTCGCACCTGATCTGGCAGGGCATCGATATCGAGCAGGCATTACACGGCGTGGCCGATCGGGTGTTTCTGGCCCATGCCAAGGACACCGAGATCTTCGCGGATCGTCTACAGCAAGTCGGCTATTTCGGCAGCGGTTGGTGGACCTACCGCCTACCTGGGCGCGGTCAGATCGACTGGCGGCGTTGGCTCGCGCTCCTGCGCACCGAGGGCTTTGACGGCGTGGTGAGCATCGAGCACGAGGACGTGGAGTGGGGTTGGCCGGGAGGTACGGTGGAGCGGCGTAAGGAAGGGTTGATCGAGGCGCGAAGGGTGCTGGCCGAGGCCATGAAATGATCAGGGCTTAAGACCGGCGCGCATCCAGAATACGCTGTACGGACCCCACTCCGACATCACAAAATACACATCCTTCCCGCCGTTACTCAGGAAGCGGGGATTCATGAAGGCGCCGTAAAGCCCGGGAAAGCGGGTGTGGCTGACCAGGGTGACCGGCGCCGACCATGGTCCCCAGTAATGCGGGGCATCACGGATCACGATATCGTCGCTGCTCGGCCTGATCTGATCGTTGCCGCCCTGTAAGTATGTCATCAGCCAGCGCTTCAGCCCTGGATCGTAGATCACCGAAAGCTCGCCCACCGGCGCGCCCGCTACCGTCACAGCCGCCGCTGCCTTGCTGCTCCAGCGCGGCCGACCCGACGCATCCACGCCGATGAAATACCGATACGCGCCCGGCGTCAACACCGACTGCCAGGCGTTGACGGTGCGCATCAGCTTGACCGCGCCGAAGCGCCCGCCCGGTATCCCGTAGAACAGGAGGTGCGTGCCGCCCGGATCTGGTGTCACGGCGACCTGAGCAAAGTTGCTCTTCGCCCCCCACTTCACCTTGTTCCGCTCCACGGTCCAGGTACGTCCGGCATCGGCGGACATGGCGAAACTCGAATAGTTAACATCCCAAACCGCGGGCGGACCCCAGTGATGCACGCTCATGTAGGCCAGGAACAGGTGTCCCTGGCTGACAAAGCCGTAGGTTGGAATGGTGGTTACCTCGCAGCCGGGAAACTCCGTATCCTGGCAGTCACCCGCGTTATGCTCGGAGGGAATCGGCTCCGCCGCGTGGTGGCCGGCGAGGCTATACCATTTCGTGATGCGAAGACCGTGCGCGAAGTCCCCCGGATTGGGGATGATGCCGAGCGCGTTGGAGCGCCAATCCGGTGGGCCGAGGCCGCCCGCCGGGCCGCCCGTCCCTAGTGGGCAGGTCGTGTAATTGTCACCCAGCGCGATGTAGGCAACGGTCTTCGTCACGATTAGGCTGCCCAAATCCCCGCCGCAGACTCCCCAGAGCGTCGTATCGACGATCGAATGCGCTGACGCGGCGGTGCCGGCAAGCGGACTGCCCGGCGTGGGGCCAATCAATTGGGCGACCTGCGTAATCCCGGTCACCCGTAAGGAGAACGGTGGCGCGCTCTGAGCGGGACTCCGGGCGCCGAACGTCACGCAGCCCGCCACCAGTAGGCTGAGCGCCGCGCGGGAGACTATGGAGGGACGGATCATGTGGTCTCACGAGTGGGGTCGTGCGGCAGGCGGTCTTTTACTGGGGGTAAGAGCGGAAACGGCGCGTGCGGTTCGGTCTGATACCAATAGGCCGTGCTCGAATAGTCGTCCGAACGGCGGTTATCGTGGCCGTGCTCGATGGTGACATGAATGTCACGCTCGAAGAGCACCGGGTCTTCCAGGTGCAAGCGGTAGAGACTGATCTGCCCAGCCCAGTTGGGTCCGCCCGGCAGGGGAATGCCGTGATAGGGGGCGCTTACCACCTGAGAGGGGCACCAGGCCGTATTAAAATAATCCTCGGTGCCGGTACCGTGCAGACGGGGCGGCCAGTCGCCCCGATCCTGATCGATCCAGGTCATATCGTCGCCTTCGCCATACCAGTTCCATTGCTCGGTGAGGCGACGGTTCGTCACGTTGAGATTGCAGCCGACGTAATGCCCGCGTCCCACGGCATCGAGGATAGTATAGTTGCCCGCGCCGCCGATATTTTTGCCGCCGAGCTGAAGCTCCTGATTGCTAAGTGCGGCGGCCGCCGCGCGGGAGAGCCCATCGCAGGGATTCTCCCGACGCCACTGTGCGTGGAAGCGGAGCAGGTCATCATCGAGCCGGTCATGCTCCTCATAGTCCACGTAATAGTAGAAGAGCACCTCGTGATCGAGGCAGTCGCTGACGGCGGTAATCCGTGCTCCGGTGGCGAACGGCATGGCAAAGAAGCAATTGAACGCCTTGCCGTCCTCGGCGCTCATGGCCAGCGCGGCCGAGCTGAACGGCCGCGTTTGAGCATGCCCCATGCCGAAGAAGTCGCCCAAGGGCACTTCGACCGAGGGGTGGGCCTCGCCATCCCACCACATACGGAGGACCACTTTCCGCAGGTGATCCGGATCCTCGCAGTCAGTCGTCACCCAGATGTGGGTGATGATCCCGGCCCCGGTCGCGTCAAGCAGCGTAGCAGCGGCGCCGGGCGCGATGTGCAGCCGGTCGTCGTTGCCGCCGGTGCGGTCCCAACTTGAGGCCCGGCGTCGACGACCCGGGCGTGCCCGCGCCAGATCGCGTAATGAGGTGCCGGGGCCGGTAAGGCGCTCTTGTGTCATGATTTCATTCCCCCTCTTGCTTTCTCCGTGTGCCTCCGGCTGCGGCCGGATGTTGCCGCCCATCGCGCCCCCCCTTATCCCGCTTCCAGCGGCACACCCTCCACCAGCACCGGACGGCGCGGCGCCACGGTGAGACTCAGGATTCGCCGCTCCTCCAGGACGCCCAGATCGGCTGAGGGTTCGTCGTCCTGGATGAGCGCCAGGCGCAGTCGGATCCGGGCGCCGCCTACGGCGGTAGGCGGCTCCAGTTCTAGGCGCACCTGGCGCGGGTCGCCGGCAAGATTCAGCAGCAGCCAGGCGAAGCGGTCCTCACGGTAGCGCCAGGCGGCTTGCAACACGGTCGGCACCGCCTGGGTGCCGCGCGATTCGTAGCCGCGCATCTCCGGGGAGCAGTTGTAAAGGAAGTAGGGCAGCGGCAGTGTCTGTTCTCCTTCTACCTGTAGCTCGGCCGGCCTACGCATGGCGCCATAAGCCAGATAGCGGTTAGCCGCCCCGATCCGTGCCCTGGCCAGCCGGCCTACGAACTCCGCCAATTCGGGGTCGATGGTGAAACGGCGTTCGGTGAAGGGGAAGTAATGCTCCTCCGCTACGTCGCGTTGTTGGTCCAGATCCTCAAGCGGACTGAACTCGTAATTCAGCTCGATCAAACCGCCCTGCAGGAATATGCGGCCCAGTACGAAGTAGATATAGTCACCCTGCTCACGGCTCAGCTTAGCCCAGCCGTCCATCCGTACCGGTCCATACTCGTGATAGACGTAGGTGAAAAGGGGGATCTTCTCAGCGCTGCCCTGTTGGAGCAACGTAAGGAACGGACCGGCCTCGAACGGCGCCGCCGGGGCCGCCTCGGCGCGCGCCTGGTAGAACCAGAGATAGGGGATCATCTGCTCGTTGATCATCTCCGCGCCCTGGGGTACGGTTCGGCCCCTCGCCGCTTCGCGCATAGCCGTCGCCGTCTCGGCCAGCAACGTCTTGTAGGCGCCGCTTATCGCGGCGGCTTCGCCCGGCCTGTGGCCATGCTCCGTGGAGAAGCAGATATGCCGCACATTGTTCACCGAGATGTCATAATAGATGCCGTCCACCATATACTCTCCCGCCAGCACACGGTCGCGTTCGACGTGGAGCACTCTGCTGAACGAGGCGACCGGGCAGAGGAAGGGGAAGTTATAGGCGTCTCGACTCAGGGTGGGAGTGGGGATCACCTGCAATGCCCGGCCCCCCGCCGCCGCGTCGGCCTTGTCCTCGCCGCGTCCAAAAAGGAGATCGAACTCGAAGGGGACCACGTAGTCGCCGTGAGCGCGAATCTGGGTGAGGTTCGCCGGGTGGAAGCGGGCCGGGAACCAATCGGCCAGGCCGCCGGGCAGACTGTTCCGATAGTTCGCCTCGGCCTTCGGCCAGCTTGGGCCAAGCACATGGAGCACCGAAGTGCCGGCAATGCGGTCGATCTCGGCCAGCCAGGGAGCGCGGTCGTGGCGCGGATTGATCCCAAAGGAACAGAGGCCCACGCGCTCGAACAGCCAGCGCGGCCGATCGTCCCTGGCCCAGAGTGGACCGCGCGCCGCCCATGGTTGCGCCAGAGCCCACAGCTTGTAGCGATCCGCCACGTCGTACCAGGTGCCCCCGTTCAACGCCGCCAATACGGTAGGATAGGATGGTGCTACATCCTGGTTGCCGGCGTAGTCGGCTGGAGCGTGCCAGACTGCCATCCGCAGGTCGCCTTCCGGGTGAAGATAGAAGTTCAGCCACTTTTCGCGGCCGGCGGTATCCTCGGTCGCCAGGTAAAAGCCGCCTCGACCGACGGCGCTATACGCCATGAATTGCATGGTGCTGCCGCTAAAGCCCTCGGGGTAGAGGCCAAGCACAACCGGCTGCTCGCCGGCGGTCTCGCTATCGACCGGCGGTAAGGTGTGCAGCGGATCGCGAACCAGGAAGCCCGTGGCATAGGGGTGGACCAACTGGTCATCCTCCGCAACGTCACCCAACGCGCCGATCCCTGCCAGGTAGGGGTAGGCAAGCGCCGCGACCGGGAGTCGCTCGGGGTTGTGCAGGGCCGCCTCGCAACGGAGGTCGCCGGAACTCCCATCCCCCCACCAGGTAGCCTGCAGGATCAGGTCGCCTCCAAGCGCCCACTCAATCCGCGCGCGATCCAAGGCTTCCGCCGGCACCGTGCAAGTCCGCCATTCGCGCAGGATCTCACCGTCGGCGAGGATCACCATGAACGGATGCGCGGCGGCGTGATCCGGATCGGCGATCAGGGATAGCCCGGCGCCCCGATGCTCGACCTGACGCACGGCCCCGGTGCCGCCGTCGATTGTGACGCGGAGCCGTGCGGTTTCCAGATATACGTGCTCCATGGTGCCTCCTCCGTGCCGAAACCGGCCCGAATGATCTTCGGCCACACACGGCCGCGGCCGTCGTAGCCTGCCCGCCGGCCTCAGGCGAAGGCCCTATGCTTACCGCCCGCCAAAGCCACTCAGCGCAATCCCGCGCACGAAATAACGCTGCGCGAAAATGAAGATGATAATCAGCGGCGCGATGGTCATCGTCGCGGCCGCCATCAGCAGGGGAACATTGGTGAACTCTTCCGTACCACCGGTGGCGAAGACCGCCAGGCCCAGGGTCAGGGTCATCACATTGCTGCTGTTGAGCATTACCAGCGGCCAGGTGAAGTCGTTCCAGACGGTCATGATGGTGAGCACGCCAAGCACGGTGAGCGCCGAGCCGGTGAGCGGCAGAATAATCTGCCAGTAGATCCTAACCAGGCCGGCGCCGTCGATGGTCGCCGCCTCATCCAGGTCGCGCGGAATACCCAGCATGAACTGGCGCAGCAGGAAGGTGCCGAAGGCGCTGCCGAACATACCGGGCACGGTCATCACCCAGACCGTATCAAGCCAATGGAACCACTTCATCAGAATGAAGCTCGGCACCAAGGTGACCGCCGTGGGAATCATCAAGGTGGCAAGATAGATCAGGAACAGCCCCTCGCGCCCCGGGAAGCGCAGGCGCGCGAAGGCGAAGGCCGCGGTCGAGCAAAAGAGTAACTGTCCGATCGTCACCATGGCCGAATAGAACGCGGTGTTGCGGAAGAAGGTAAGCATGGGCACCGAGTTGAATACGTCGGAGAAGTCGTGCCATTGGGGATCGGCCGGGAGTATCGGCGGCGGATAGGTGCTCGCTTCCAGCACCGTCTTCAATGAGGTGGATACCATCCAGAGGAAGGGTATCAGAGCGATAAGCCCCACGACCGCCAACAACAGGTAGATAATCAGCTTCTTGAGGGCTCGCCGGCCAAGTACCCACGCCCGTCGCCGGGAACGCTGCCGCTCGGCGGCAATCATCACTGCTCCTTCAGTTTGCATCGGCGATCACCTCCTCCTTGCGGCGTTATGCCTCGGCCTCGGCCACGGCATTGACGTAGCCTCGGCTCAAGCGCAATTGCATCAGGGTCACTAGAAAGATGATCGCGAAGAGGACATAGCCGATGGCGGCCGCGTTGCCGAAGCGGTTCTGCTGGAAGGCACGGATATAGACCAGGTAGTTCAGCACGGTAGTGCCGTAATTCGGGCCGCCGCTGGTCATGTAATAGGCCTGGGCGAAGACCTGGAACGAGCCGATAAATGAATTGATGCTCACGAAGAGCAGGGCGGGAGCGATCAGCGGCAAGCGCACCCGCCACAACCGACTCCAAGGGCCGGCGCCGTCGATCGACGCCGCTTCCAGTAGTGAGTCGGGTACCGCCTCCAGGGCCGCCAGCAGGATCACCGCGTTTAGCCCAAAGGCCTGCCAGATCCCGATGATGGAAAGGCTGATCAGCGCCCAGGCCGGATCGCTGAGCCAGGGAATCTGATCGAAGTTGAGCAAACTCAATACATCGTTGATCAGCCCGTTGTCGTAGTCGAAGATCCATTTCCAGATCACCGCCACGGCGAGGGCGGAGGTGACAACCGGTACGAACATCGCCGCCCTAAAAGCGGCGAGACCCCGAACGCGCTGGTAAAGCAGCAGCGCGGCGGCGAGGCCGAGCACCACACCTCCCGGCACGGTAATAAACGTGTAAATGAAGGTGTTCCGCACCCCATACCAGAACACCTGATCGTCGATCAGGTCATGAAAGTTTCCCAATCCAACGAACTTGGGAGTGGTTATCCCATCCCAGTTGGTCAGGCTCATGTAGAGGGCGAACAGGACCGGAAAGGCAATGAATACCAGCACCCCGAGGAAGTTGGGGAGCAGAAACAGATACGCGGGCAGGTAGCGGCGCCAGGCCGGGCGCCGGTGCGTCCGGTCAGAGGCGGCAGCCTGGGCGGGAGAAAGTGCCATCGGCCGATTCCTGAGCCTCCACGGTCTGCTTGTAGTATCTCACCTGAGAATAATCACGTGCTCCGGTGAAGTGGTCGGGGACCACTTCACCGGAGCACGTGATTATTTAATACTTCTTGAGGTCCGCGTTGATCGTCTTGTCGAGGGCGGGCAGCACGTCCGCCGCCTTCTTCGTGCCATTCCAGATTTGGTCCTGAAGCACGGTCGTCCAGGGCACACTGAATTCCGGCCACGCCGTGCTGATCGGCAGCGAATGCACGTAGCCCTTGGCCAGCACGTCGGTGAAGATCGTGGCGTGGGCCAGGGCCGAATTGGACTTGGTGTAGGCAGGCGAGGCACCGATATTCTTCAGCGCCGGCACCCACAGCCCAGACTTAGCGATGGCCGTCTGGCCCTGAAGGCCCGCCCAGAATTTCACGAAACGCCAGCACTGCTCGGGGTACTTGGTTTTGGCCATGATGCTGATCCCAGTCCCGCCGATGTTGGTTCGGGAGTGCTTGGCGCCGTCGGGGCCGATCGGCACCGGCGCCACGTCGAAGTTGAGCCCTTTGGTTCCGGCGAAGGCGCCATAGAACCAGTGCCCTACGATGCCCATGGAGGCCTTCCCGGTCATGAACATCTGGAAGCCTGGAGTGGTGGTCAGGCTGCGGTTGGCGGGCGCCACGTTATGGACGTTCGTCAGATCGGCATACCATTGGATCGCTTTAGAGATCTTCGGATCGGCGAGGTTGCTGGAACCGGGAGGAGGATTTACCGGCTGTTTGAACCAGTCCCCACCATTGGCGGCCGCGATCACGTTGCAGGCGGTCAGGGTCCAGCCCCACATCTCGGCGTAGCCGTAGCGTGAGACCCGGCTGCCGCGCTTCTGGGTCAACTTGCCGGCATAGTCAAGGAACTTATCCCAGGTCCAGCTTGAGTCATCCCAACTGGTCGGCATGGTGAGGCCCGCCGCCTTCAAGTGGTCCTTGTTATAGAACAGCACCGTGTCGGTGACCTGCTCCGGCAAGACCCAGAGTTTGCCGCCGTAGGAGAACATGTCGAGCACGGCCTTGTACTGCTGCGGCATGACCTGGTTCTGAAACTCACTGTCGCCCTTGATGAACTGGTCGAGGTCCATTAAGACGCCGCGCTTGGCGTAGGCGCTGTAATCCAATTCCCAGGACATCGCCAGGTCCGGCGGGTTGCCGCCGGCAATCTCGGTATTGAACTTTTGCAAGTGCTGCGTGCCGTCAAGCTGGGTGACGATCTTGATGTCGGGATTGGCCGCCTCGAACTGGTTGAACAGGCCCTGCCGTAACTTGGCCTCGGCGGGATTGGCCCCGAAGTAGTAATTCAGAGTTACCTGGCTGCCCTTCCGCATCACCTGAGGCGCCCGATCGGCTGCTTTTGTCGAAAGCGCGGGTAAGGCGCTCAGCCCGGCCCCGGCCAGGGCGGCGCCGGCAGCGGCCTTGGCGGTCAATCCGAGAAAATCCTTGCGCGAGGGACTATCGTTCGTCATAGGACTCGCGTCGGGCCGTGCCGCGGCATCGTTGTCCGCGCCCAACCCGTTAGCTGCATCGTTCCGTGTGGCCATCCGCTCGACTCCTTATTGACTAAAAGTCCACCCCTGGTGGTGATAATCTCGCGGTCTAAAAATGGTATCGCTCCCGCGCTTAACGGCGCATGAAGGGCTTCGCCGCGTCTCTTCAGACCGTGCTTCCTTACCCATGGGATTGGGATCGTGGGCGATCCGTCTCCCAATCGATACAGCGCCGCTGCCTCGTCACCTCCTTCGCGCGGCCGTATCATGCGGATAGTTCATCAGGCGGATTGCCGCACGATCAGGCGGTGCGGCACGATAATGGTTTGTTTCTCTTCCGGCGCTTGCCGACGGGCGCGTATGAGAGCCAGGCGTACTACTTCCGCGCCGATCTCGCGTTGGCCGTGATAGACGGTGGTCAGCGCCGGCCGCAGGTCGGCGGCCATGGCAATATCGTCGAAGCCCGCGATGGCGATGTCGTCCGGAACCTTTACGCCCTCGTCTATACAGGCCAGCAAGGCGCCGTGCGCCGTCAGGTCGTTGGCGGCGAAAACCGCGGATGGCCGTGGTGAGCTTCCGAGCAAGTGCCGCATCGCCGCGTATCCGCCGGCACGCAGGAAGGTACCGGGCACCTCCAACCCCGCCTCCGCCGACAGGCCGGCCTCGATCAAAGTTTCTCGATAGCCGCGCCGCCGCTCGATGGTCGATGACATGCCGAGCGCGCCGGTGATATGAGCAATCGCTGTATGCCCTTTGCTGATCAGATAGCGCGTCACATCGCGCGCCGCGCCATAGTCATCGATATAGACGCGATCGGCCTGGAGATGAGGGATGCCGCTGATCAGGATCACCGGCGTGCCGGTGGCCACGAGTTGGGCGTGCGCAGTGGGATCGATGGGCAGGGTTTCGGCGAAGATGACCACGTCGTAGCGTTTGCGGCGAATCCCGCGGAGATAGTGCTCGAACAGTCCGTCCGAGCCGCCGCCCGGCGTATCCACGCTGAAGATCGCCACGTCGTAGCCGGCGCGGGCCGCGTTATGCTGCACCACGGTGGCCAGTTCCGGGAAGAATGGGTTGGTCAGATCCGGGATAATTAGGGCGAAGGTAGAGGTAGCGCGGACGCGCAGACTCTGCGCCACGCCGTCCACCTCGTAACCGAGTTCATGGATGGCATGGCGCACTCGGGCGCTGGTCTCGGGCTCCACGTTGCGGGTCTTATTGAGCACGTGGGAGACCGTCGCGGTAGACACCCCGGCCAACTTCGCCACATCGCGCATCGTGCTCATTCGTCACCCATTCAATCGATTGCGTAATCGATTTTCCGCTTCATCAAATCCTAGCACATCACGCCGTATTGTCAAGCGGAAAAATCGAACTCTGATTGCCGCAACTTAAGGGAATGACCGACTCGTAGGTCCACGGAGTAAGCGAAACCAGTCGGCGAAACGCGAGCTTCACAACCGCGCGGGAATTGCCCCGATGGTGAGCATCGGGCATGAGGACGTAGAGTTATGACAGCACGGGGCGATGCCGTTGTGGAGCTTTCGGACGGAGCAAAATCCTCTCGACAGTGATCGGCACAACGCCTACACTTACATGCATGGCAACAGGAATCGAAACCGAACGCGAACAACGTACTCGTCAGCAGATTCTCCCGCCCTGGCGCGTGATGCTCCATAACGACGAGGTGAACGATATGCAGCACGTGGTGCGCGCCATTATGCGCAGCGTGCCTTCGGTGGGGCGGCGCCAGGCCGAGGAGATTATGCTGGAGGCCCACCTGCACGGCGTGGCGCAGGTAATCGTCTGTCCCAAAGAGTCCGCAGAATACTATCGCGAGCGGCTGGAGCAGCACGGACTGACCAGTACCATCGAGGCGGTGTGACCGAACTCCGCCTCGGGATGATCGGCTGCGGCCAGATCTCCGAACGCTATCTGGAATGGGGCCGTATGTTGGCCGGCGTGCGCTTCGTCGCTACCTGTGCCGAGCATATGGCAAGCGCCGAGTACACAGCTCGCCGCTACGGCTGCCCGCGCTGGTACGACGACCATCGGGCCCTGGTTGCTGACTCCGACCTAGACGCGGTGGTGATCGCCACTCCCCACGCCCTCCATGCCCGCCAGGCGCTCGACTGCATCCAGGCCGGAAAGCATGTATTGGTCGAGAAGCCGATGGCCACGCGCTGGGACGAGGCGGTGTCGTTGGTCGACGCGGCCAACCAGGCGGGAGTCATCCTCTTCCCGCTCCCCTTCCTGGCCTACCCCGAGCACCTGTTGACTCGTCGCTTCCTGCGTGAAGAGGTAATCGGCAAGCTGGTGGCCGCCGAGGCGCATATCAGCCTGCCCGGTCCACCGCGCGCCAACTGGTATTACGGCGCCGAGGCGGAGGGCGGCGCCATGGTGGACACCGCCGTGTACGCGCTGAGTGACCTCGCTTGTACCCTTGGACCGGCGGCACGCCTGACGGCGCTGGTCAATACATTGATCCCCAACCGGCGTACCGGCGATGGCGGTCGCGTGCATACCGAAGTCGATGACAATGTCTCACTCCTCCTGGAGTATCCAACCGGCCAACAGGCCGTTGTACGCTCCTGCTGGGGGCCGGCCTTTAGACGAAAGGGCACCATTCTCTACGGCAGGGAGGGTACGATCTTTCTCCGTGAGGCAGGCACGCGCATAGTAGTGCAAAGCTTGCGCGGCTCCGTATCGGGTGGCGCGCCGATCCAATTCCAGGGCCTGGATCACTGCTATGAGTTCAAGCCGCGCCCCCTCGAGCCGGAAGAAGAGATTCTCGGCGTGTTCGTCTCTGCGATCCGCGAAGGCGGCCTCGGACCGTGCAATGGCCCGCAAGCGCTTCACGTCGTGGAGCAAATGATGCGCGGCTACGATTCGGCCCGTACCGGTAAGGCCCAGGACCTTACGACGAGCTTCGCGCTCGCCTGGGATCGCCCCGAGGGGCTGCTCGATCTCGCCGGGCCGGCCTTTCTCTGAGCACGGCGACATTGCGGGTGCGATGAGCGCCTACCCGGACATCACAGGGAACCCGTGCTCTTCGAGCGGGCGGCACGGCGCGCCGCCCGTAGCTTACGAAGCTGGAGGAACCGCCGACCCCAAAGGAGGCGTTGTTTCCGTCGAGCTACCTTGTCGCCGTCTTGCGGCACTGGAATGGGCCGCTGTACGCCGGGAATCATGTGCCAGTAGACGCGATCCGCCACGGCCAGGCCCACCGCGAAGAGTGGTACGGCAAAGAGCGCGCCCAGGATACCGCCCAGCTTGGCGCCAATCAGCAGCGCGGCGAAACTCCATACCGGGTTGACCCCCACCGAATCGCTGATCACCCGCGGCCCCACCGCGTTGGCCATCACTACCTGGAGGATCCACAACAGCACGAACAACCACAGCACCGGCAGCCAACCATCCAGGGTGACCATGCCGGCCAGAACGGGAGGAATCATGGAAAGCGTGGTCCCCACCAGCGGTATGGCCATAATCCCGCCGGCGGCGAACGCCGCCATGGCGGCGAGCGCCGGAAGGTCGCTGCCCTTCCCGAAGAACTGCGCGAAGACAAGCAGCATCAACCAGATCAGGGCCGCATAGATCGAAGACAATACCAATTGCCCGCGGATAAACCCACCGAACGCCCTGCTGATCACCGCGAGAACCGCTGCAACGTCGGCATCGAGGGAGGGCGGCACATAGGCGCGCGCCGCCTTCACGGCTTGCCGACCCTGCACCATCATCAGGAATGAGAGGATGAGGGTGATCAAAAGGCTGAACAGCATGCCCAGCGTATTTTGGACGAGCGACACCGTGCCGCCGGCAATCTTGACGGTCTGTCCACCAATATTGGCCAGCGTAGGTTTGGACAGGCCGGCCAGGTGCTCTTGAAGTTGCATGCTGCCGTTCGCTATCGCCTCGTGCAGGTAGCCCTGTGCTTCCTTCGGTGCGTGCCGCGTCACAAATTGCTGCAACTGCCGGGTCATGGTCGGAATATCATGCAGACGGATCTGGGCCAACTTGCCCGAGATGAAGTCTTGAATCTGCGTCAGGAGGATCGGCAACAGCCATACGGCCGCGGCAACCAAAATCATCAGGCCGGCCGCATATACCGCCGCCGCCGCCATGCTGCGCCGCCAGCCTCGGGCGCACAGCCAATCGACCGGAGGGGCGAGCAGAAACTGCACCACCCAGGCCGAAAAATACATGTTGATCACATCCCCGAAACGGGTGGCAAGCAGGTAACCCTGCGCGAAAAGGTAGCTGCCTGCCAGGAGGGCGAGGATGACGACCAACGACGTACGCCACCTGAGATAGGCAGCCTCCCGCTGCTGTGCCGGCTTCGGTTGTGGTGCCTGCACCGACGCCCCCTCCTGCTTCGTTAAGCCGGCAAGGAAAGCCTTTCCTTCGGGAATGTACTGAATGCGCGGTAAGCAGCCTGCAAGCTACAGGATGATCGCATGCTCGAACGGCATTCGGCCGGTGAATTACGATCTCGTCCGGATGCCCGACTCAGTCACGGATAATCAATGCCTCGCGCTTCGCACCTACCCCGACATAGCGGACGTGTACACCGATCAACTCCTCCAGGCGCAAGACATACTGCCTTGCCGCCTCCGGTAAATCCGCGAAGCATCGAGCCTCGGTGGTGGGCGTTTCCCAACCCGGTAACTCCTCCAGGATCGGACGAGCACGAGAGAGTGCGCGCGTGGTAGGCATCTGATCGGTTATCTCGCCGTCCACCTCATAGCCGGTACATACCCGCAGCACAGGGAAGGTATCCAAAGGATCAAGTTTCACTATCGCCATCGCCGTGCATCCGTTCAACTGAGCGGCAAAACGAGCCGCTACGGCATCGAACCAGCCGCAACGCCTCGGCCGCCCCGTGGAGGCGCCGAACTCCTGGCCAATCTCCCGTAACTGATCGCCAAGCGCATTCCGCAACTCGGTAGGGAACGGCCCTTCGCCCACCGAGGTCGTATACGCTTTCAACACGCCCACCACGCTGGTAATCGCCGCCGGAGGGATGCCGGCCCCGCTTGCCGCGCCGCCCGCGATAGCCGACGAAGAGGTTACATACGGATAGATGCCCCAATCCAGATCGCGCTGCACGCCGAGTTGACCTTCGAGGATCACCGATTTCCCCGTCGCCACGGCGTCCAGCACCAAGGGCGCGCTATTGACGACCAGGCCACTTAACTGCTCGCCCCACGCCCTGCATTGTTCAACCAGTGCATGTTCCTCAAGCGGCTCGTGATCGTAGAGCCGAGTAAGAATGCGGTTCTTCTGGGCGATTACCCAGGGCAACTCCTCCCGCAGGAAGGTCGGATCGAGCAGATCGTCCACACGCACGCCGATCCGGGCCACTTTATCCGTATAGCACGGCCCGATCCCCCGCATAGTGGTGCCCTGTACGCGACCGGCGCGCGCCGTTTCCTCCAGTTCGTCGATCAGCTTGTGATAGGGCATCACAACGTGGGCGCGATCCGAGACGCGTAGCCCCGCCGTGTCAATCCCCCTGGCCCGCAGATCGGCTAGCTCGACCAGCAGGGCGCCCGGATCGACGGCGGTGCCGGGACCTAGTACGCAGGTGACCCCAGGATAGAAGATTCCCGAGGGGACCAGATGCAGGGCAAAGTCCCCGAACTCATTGTGAATGCTGTGGCCGGCATTGGCGCCCCCGTTGTAGCGGATCACCATATCGGCACTCGCCGCCAGATAATCGATCAGCTTGCCTTTGCCCTCGTCGCCCCAGTGACACCCGACCACCGCCGTTACGCTCAACTCATGCTCCCTTCCGCCCGGCCCATCACATATGGGCCGGAGTCCACGGACAGCATTAGGGTACCCTGTGCAGCATACCGACTCAAGGGGTGCCGCGAGGCGGGCCGTACCTCGTGTCGGTAATCGAGCGCGTGCCGATATGGGCGCGGAACTCCAGGCCCGCCGTAGCCGCGCCGCCCGGCACCTGAGCAACCAATCTTTAGGGGCGCGGGGGGGGCGGGGCGGGCGGGGGGGCGCCCGCGCGGGGTGCGAGGGGCGCGGGCGCCGCCGGCGGCCCGGGGAGGGCGGGGCGGGGGGCCCCCCCCCCCCCACAAGAGGTTGGGGAGGG
>JAICHN010000066.1 GCA_025924845.1 Chloroflexota bacterium
CGCGATCTCTTTGTTGGCTTTCCCGGCTCCAATGAGAGCCAGCACCTCTCGCTCGCGGGGACTCAGGCTGTATGGTCGATGTAGTTGGTTCATGTTGCCACC
This sequence comes from Chloroflexota bacterium, assembly GCA_025924845.1. Next base: position 103 of record JAICHN010000066.1, read on the forward strand.
AATCGCTACATGGATAGATCTCTGTCGCCCAGGAACCGACCGTGATCGCGCACCGATCAGGTCCGTTCCGGCTGCTGAGCATTGGAAACGTGTTCCCGCTCAAGCCGCCGTGGTCATCATAGCGGTCTGTCGAGGCGACGGCAAACTGTTCAGCCCGCTACCTCTCTCTAGCAGGTCTCCTGCGCCGCCCCCGGGGGGTAGATTCTTACCGCGTTGCCGCCACGCCCTTCACCCCAATAAGCGCCACCTCGAAGCTGCCTGCTCCGCCCTGAATCCGCCGTACGATACCGGCGTTCTCGTACTCGGCCACATAAGTGCGCACGGAATATCGCGTGAGTGAGAATACTTCCGCGATCACCGCTTCGGGACACGGAGCGGCATACCGGGCGTGCCAATTACGAATGAAGGCCAGGATGGGATCGGGATTGGCGCGGACGAGCTCAAGCATGTGACTGTCCCCTTTGACCGATCGCGGCCACGCGGTAGACTCCTGGGCGCCGTTCGGTTGGCATAAAGCCGATTCCACCAGCGCGGTCGAGCACGTGCCTCGACAATAGGCACCCCATCGCCGAATTACAACCGACTTATGAGTAGGCACGCAGTTTCATCGAGCCGCGGCTCCCGATGTGGTGAGGCAGAGAATTGGCGGCTGAGGCAAAGGCGCGGCTCGGATCAGGCGCGGGAACGGCACGGCCGCACCACTGAGGGCGGGCGCACCGCCGTTGTATGGCAGGCTGCCCATTAAGGAAGCGCGCTTGGAGAACCACGAGTCGGCGGGCACCACGGCGCGACCAACCACTGGGACGGATCGTGCAACCGGGATGACCCGTAGTCGCCGAACCAAGCGAGCCTGGCAACCGGCGCTCCGACCCTACGTGCTCCCCAGCGGGGCTAGGGCATACACCCACGGCCCGCCCGCCCGGACCCCAACCGTTCAGTCCCTATCTTGCATCGCCCAAAGAGTCGCCGGTGGCATGCCCGCGCTCATCAAACGAACCTGAAGGGGGCAGCACCGGCACTAAGCCGCCAGCAGCGGGCGGATAGTCTCGACCAATGCTTCAACGGCATAGGGCTTCCGGAGGTAGGCGTCCGCGCCCGCGGCCTGCACATCCTCGTCCTCGGCAATGGCTGAGAGCACCAGGACCGGCACCCGTGGCCCGAAGCGGGCGCACACGTCGGCCAGCACGCGATCGCCGCCGATCTTAGGCAGTCGCCAATCGAGAATGACCAGGGCCGGGCGGATCGAGGCCAGCCAGTCGAGAGCTTCCTGCCCGTTGGACGCGCGCAGGAAACCGTAGCTCTCGAATTCAAGCAGCATGCCGAGCACCGTCATCAACCGATCGTCATCCTCGACGATGAGGATAGGTAATCTCTGCTCCATCCGACACCACCTCCCTTCCCCGATCCCTGACCAACTCCAACTAGACGCACGGAGCGGGTGTAGGCCGAAGACTGAGGTTTGCTGGAAATCGCCTCGAAAAGCTCGACGCCCGGCCTACTCTGCCCCTATGAGATCGCCTGTCGCGCGAGCGGTTCCCCTGTCTTACGTAAAGTATAGCCGACGCCCGTTATCGTGTGGATAATCTCTTCGTCTCCAAGGCAAACTGCAAGTTTTTTCCGGAGATTGCTCATGTGAGACTTCACAACCGTCACATCACTCTCCGTTTCAAATGCCCACAGCTTGGCTAGAATTTGCTCAGCCGACACCACCCGCCCTTCGTTTTCCAGGAGCAAGCGGAGGATTCTTCCCTGCGTAGCCGTTAACCTGACACTGCCAAGCCGCCCCGTCGCCTCATTATCCTCGGCATGGAAGGTGCCGGAGCCCAGCTTATAGACGACCTTTACCGGCCCCCCCAGCACGCTCGATCTCGCGCCGCGGCGCAGCACGGCGCGGATCCTATAGCTCAGGATCTGCATGTTGAACGGCTTGGCGATGCAGTCGTCCGCTCCAGCCTCGAAGGCCATGAGCACTTCAGCATCCGTGCTCAGGGCAATCAGCATTATGACCGGTATGTGTAAGGTCTTACGAAGCCGGGTGCATAGGTTGAGGCCGTTCATATCCGGCAAATGCAGGTTAAGCACCACCACATCGGGCCGATCCAACTGTGCAATCCGTAGGGCTTCGGCACCCGTGTGCGCCACGTGCACCTTGTTGCCGTCACGCGTAAGGGCATAGTGGAAAAGGTCGGTAAGGTACGAATCGTCGTCCACGCAAAGTATGTTACTGGGGACTGTAGGGCTGAGCCGCAACATCGTTTCCGCCTTTGGCCTATGCGAGTATTGGTTGAGGACTCCACGCCCGAGAAGTACTTGGGCCCCACGCCAATCCGCTGCGCTACCTGTATGGTCCTTCACGCCGCTTGCCCGGGACCATCGAGTTGGCACGCATCAGCCGACTGCCACTTCCGCGGGCGCCGCCCTTCGTTCCCTCGGCAACCAAAAGTATGCTTTATCGGCGGCCCGTCCACCACGCAGATCGGCAGTTTTAGCCACGAAGATATATTCCGCGAGTGGCGGCATGGAACTTGCGGGTTCTTACTACACGGCTGATGAAACTGCGCAAAGCGCACTCCCCTGCTTCCACCGTTCATGGCGGGAGCAGGGGAGTAAATGGTGATCTCCAGACCGCCGAAGGGTACCGGCGGCGAGCGGTGACCAGGGACCTACTGTACGACGAGTGGCGCCGCCGCGGCATCCCAGAGGTAATCGGGCGCCCAGTTGGCGCCGAACACGCCTACCATCGCGGTGTACTGGGCCGCCGCGTTGGGTACGGTCCACCTGTACTGGTAGCTGCCGGTCTCACCCGCCGGCAGACTCTGTCCGCTCAGCACGTACTGACCAACCCTGGTCCAGTTCGCCTTATTGTAGATTTCCAGGTCGATGACCCCATTGCTCAGGCTGCCGTTCGTAGCCGTGACCTGCACATTGAGCGTCACGGAGGAGCCGCGCGAGGGAGCGGTCGATGAGAAGGCGGCGCTATCCCGAAAGGTTGGGTTTCCGCTTGGCGCGGATTGCGGCGGAGCCGTGGTAGCAGTGGCAGTGGGCAGTATTGGCGTTGCGGACGGCGTGCTCGTCGCGGTGCGGCTGGGCGTCGCCGTGGCGGTGGGAGGCACGGCGGTGGGGCTTGAGGTAGCGGAGGGCCTGGGCGTCGCGGTGTTCGTGGCGGTTACCTGCGGCGTATTGGTGGCGGTTGGCTGCGCGCTGCCCGAAAGTGGATAGCCGCCAGCGGCGTAATACTGCCGGCCTTCCACGCGGATGTACCCGCCGTCGTCATCGGAAACCGTGCTCGAATGATTGTCGCACACCTGGCCGCTGCTGATCCCATCCGAGGTGCATGTGGCGGTTGGATTGGTGACGCCGTCGTTCATGCCGTCATACTCTACGGTGCTGCCGCCGTTTCCGGCGCCGAACAGCACTCCGATGATGCCCGCCCTGGCCAGTTCGGCGACGTGTCCGAAGAAGTATTCGGCCCGGTTGTCCTGATAGTGTCCGTTGGTGTTGTTTTCGGAATCAAAGTACTGATTCCCTTCGGGAACTTGCCAGACGATGACCGATTTTCCCGTCGCGGCGTTGGCGGCCGATATATACGTTTCCCAGCGCTGGAAGTTGGGAAAGGTGACGTTGTTCCGATCCCAGAAGGCGTTGGCGTTACCATACACATACTTGTAGTAACCCGCGTCTCGGTCACTGACATCATTGAACAGCAGGTCGTAGCCCTTCACACCCGCCGGAAGGCCGTTGATCCCGCTCTGGGCCGCGAAGGCGCCCACGGACTGGCCCAGAGCGCCGGCATTGAGCGTGGATGAGGTGCTGGTGCCGATGTCGCTGCCCGCCGCCCAGTCGCTGACGTGGAAGGCCAGGAGAACATTGGGTGCATAGAGGTCACGCAAGTGCAGCAGCGCCCAATTGAATCCTTGATAGGTGTTGGGAAAGGCGCCGACATCAGGGTCACCCGATCCCGCAACCGCGGCCTTAAGCAGCGCCGGGTTGTTGCCCGTTCCGCTGCAAAAGCCATAGCAGGTTCCGCTGTTGAGCACGGCTTGCTGGGCGTAGCCGGAGAGATCGGGCTCGATCTGGACGATGGCCGTTTTGCCAAAGCCGGTAATTCCGCCGGTGGTAGCCGAACCAAGCCGCTGCATGAGCATGCGAAAGGTCGCGAAGTAGCTCTTCTTGGTACTGGCGTTGTTCAGGTTGGAGAGGTCGCGCTGTGCCTCCCCGCATGAGCCGCAGGTGCCGTTACTTTGCGCCATCTCGTAATAGGAGAAGACGGGAATATAGTTGTGCGACGCGGCGCCCTGAGCGTAATACAGGGCGAATTGGCCCTGCGCATTCCATACTTCCCAGCCGTTGCCGGTGTTGACTCCTCCGGAGAGATATTGGTAGGCATAGTCCCAGGGGACCCCCGATGAAGGCATCCAACCCTGGACACCGGTGCTGTCGGGTGAGGCGGCAAGGCCGAAACCGAGGTGGGTGGGTAGTCCGCTTGGCGCGGAGGCGGCATGCGCCGGCCCGAGCCGCCACGAGCCGACCATGCCGCCGGCCGAGAGGGCCAACAAGGTCAGCACGGCGATCAGGCGGTGTACTGTAAAGATTTTCATGCTGTATTCTCCTGCTAGAGGCTTGTTCGACAGAGGGGTAGACCAACCCCGGCAGTAGACCACAGCCTGCCACACTCCCACAATCCCCCATTGGAGACAGCCCATATGGTGTATGCTAGGCGGGCGGTCCTGCCTCAAACGGTCGTGATGGAGGACGCGGCAACCGATAAACGACGCCGATATTTCTCGGCAGCGTGGGGCGGGAGGCTGTTATAATCCGATTGATGAGTGACAACGTTCGTATACACCCGACCGCCGAAGTATCCCCCCAGGCCGAGATCGGTTCGTCGACGCGTATCTGGAGTGGGGTACAAATACGCGAGGGCGCCCGAGTGGGCGCTGAGTGCATCCTTGGCAAAGGCGTCTATGTTGATTTTGAGGTCACCATAGGGAGCCGTTGCAAGATTGAGAACAATACCAGCGTGTTCCATGGGGCCACGCTGGAAGATGGGGTATTTCTCGGGCCGCACTGCTGTGTCACCAATGATCGACATCCTCGTGCCATTACACCCGAGGGCAGGCTGAAGAGTTACGACGACTGGGAGGTCGGGCGAACCCTTTTTCGTTATGGCTGTGCCGTAGGCGCGGGAAGCATCATTCTGCCGGGGGTGACGATCGGCCGATTCGCGCTGGTTGGCGCGGGGTCCGTGGTCACTCGTTCGGTGCCGGCGCACGGTCTGGTGGTAGGTAACCCCGCCCGGCTGCTGGGCTATGTCTGCGCGTGCGGCGGCAGGCTCTCCTTCGCGGAGGGTTCGGCAGGCGTCGCCGGCCAAACAGGGCATTGCGCGCGCTGTACACGGGAGACCGTCCTGCCTGCTGAATAGGCTGTGGCGGCGACCGTGTCTTAATCCCTGGTCACCGGCGTGGTAGACGGAGGCGGCGCGTATGTGTCACACTGCGTATCAGCCGCGTCGCCATGGCCAGGAGCCAGGCCGACGGCATTCTAGCCGAGGGAGCTGCGCAATGCCTACGTTGAGTGGCTGGGTGGTTCTGTATCTGCGACTGCCGGTCGACCGGTGGCAAGCGTTGCGCGAACAGCGTCGGGTGCGGCGTCAGCGCGCGACGGCCGACCTCAACATGCGCCGCGTCGATACCGCGGCCTTTCCGATGCTGCGTGAGCCGGCGCCCCCTCGGACCGATGCTCCACCCAAGCAGGAGACACACCAGTAGCCTCGTGGCCTGCGCGCTGCCGCTCAGCGACTCCCCCGTAGCCTCAGGCCGCTCGAGGAGTTTGCCCTCGTGCCAAAGCCTTGCCGCCTCGGAATGACTTTTCCCGCGCCAGTGCCCGCCGGAGCCACGGCACCGACACCGCGAATACCAGTCCGTACGCCGTCCAATCCGCCGCTAGGGCCTGGAGATGAAGGGAAGCGAGGGTGGCATGCACGACAAAAAGATAGTAGATACTCACCGCGGACGCCGCGTGGCTCACAATCACCTGGTAGCGGGACCAGGGGCCATACCTATCCAATAGCAGCGCAAGCGCCGCGCCGCCCATGGCAAGCACACCCAGCCGTAAGTACACGGCAAGAACCCCGATAATGGTCAGGCGGCCTAAGTGCGGCTGTGTAAAGAAGGCGATACAAAACCATGGCATGGCGCCCCCGAACAGGAGTCGCGCATAGCCGGCGGAGTTATTCTTTTGCCCCAGATCCGCAAGAGCCGAGGAAGTTGGTTGGAGATCGTAGCAGTTCCGCGCGCAGCCCACGCACGGACTGCAATGGGTGTCGCGCACCACCAGCAACGGGCTCATGCCGTAGAGTCGTTCAACCGCGAGCATCGGGCAGATTTGACTGCACCAGCCCGCCTTTCCCGCGATGAGCATTCCCCCGGCAAAGGCCGCGCCGAGGAGCAACACCATGAACAGGGCCAGGGCATCCCCATCACGATCGAGGCCCACCGCGCGCAGCGGCACCAACAAGAAGAACAGCGCGATGGCGATGAATGGGGCGCGACGTTGAGCCCTGGCTGACAAGCGCCGCTTCCCGCTTTTGCCCAGACGTCGCGGCAAGCCGTTGAGAGTTGCCATCGGACAGATATTTCGCCATACCCCAGGCGCCACCAGAAACAGGAGCGGCAGGTAGGCGATCAGCCCGCTCCAGAACAACATCAATCCCAAGCTTGGTCTTATCAGATCAAGCACGATCACGCCAACCGTTCCAATGACGGACGCCGCGCGCAGTACCGGCCAAACCCGGTACCGCGCGCGGTGCGTCACTGCCTGCATGGCTGCCATAGGTAGTGCCTGCATGGCTTTGCTTCCTTTGACGGTTAAGAGACGGTGATTGTGGTGACCGGCATCCACCAACTGTAGTTTTGCGACCAATTCGAGCCGAAGACTCCCACTGCCACTTGATAGGTGCCTCGAGTACGGGGCGCGGTCCAGGTGTAGGCATACCGAGCGGATTGGCCCGTCCCAATGCTCACCGGTGTGAGGAAGCCTTGGCCCACTTTTTGATTGGACGAGTCGTAGACCTCCACATCAATGATCCCATTGTTCAGGGGGCTGCCGCTCGCGGTGATGTTGGTCGTGATAGTGTCGGTTTGGCCACGCGCGATGCTGCTTGAGGCGAGAGTGGTCGATTGCTGGAAGGCGGCGCCGGCAGCGGTGGCCGTGGCGGGCACCGGAGTGCTGGTGGCGGGGATCGGGGTGTTGGTGGGCGGCACCGGCGTAGCAGTCGGCGGCACCGGGGTATTGGTAGGCGGCACCGCCGTGGCGGCAGGCTGGCCGGCGTCCACTGTGATTGTATTGACCGGCATCCACCAACTGTAGTTTTGCGACCAATTCGAGGCGAAGATTCCTACCGCTACTTGGTAGGTTCCAGGGGTACTGGGCGCGGTCCAGGTATAGGCATACCGCGCGGTCTGGCCGGTCCCAATGCTCACCGGGGTCAGATAGCCTTGTCCTACCTTATTGTAGGAGGAATCATAGACCTCCACATCGATGATACCGCTGTTCAGCGCGGTGCCGGCCGCGGTGACATTGGTCGTGATCGTATCGGTGCCACCGGGCGCGACGGTGTTGGCGGAGAGCGAGGTAGACTGCTGGAAGGCGGCGCCGGCGGCAGCGGTAGCCGTGGCGGGGACAGGCGTGCCGGCGGGGGGAATCGGGGTATTGGTGGCGGGGACCGTGGTGCTGGTCGGCGGGACGGGGGTGGCGGTACCGCTTCCCGAACTCGGGTGGAGCACCAGCGTGGTTAACGAATAGGGAGGAATCGTCTGGCTGAACGTGTTGCCCACGCCGCCGATCGTAGTTGAGGAGATGGCATTCATGTTCTCGCCAAGCAGGAACTGAGTAGCGCCCGCGGCGGGTGTATAGCCGTTGATGTTGACACTCACCTGAGCATTGTTTGACGGATCCTTATTGATCAACAGGAGGGCCAGATCTCCGTTGGCTTGCTTTACCGCGTGAACACCTACCAGGCTGTTGCTCGATTGGGTGGAAACTATCTGATCTCCCGGTTTACCCAGGTTCGTCAGCATCTGCAGCCCGTAGTAGGGCGCGAACGGTGTGTTCGCCGCAGGCTCGGTTTGGCCGCCCGCCGAGGTAGCGTTCGCCAGTATCCCGTAATCGCCATAGTTGAGTTGTCCATACAGGGAACTGCTGTTATTGTTCCCGGTGAGAATGGCGTTGTGCAGGTCCCACCAGTCCACATTCGCCACGCCGTTTTCTAACCACGTCATGTAGTTGTCGGCCAGGAAGAGTCCGTTCACCAGGTTGACCGTTTGCTTGCCGGGATTGAACGAGACCGAATTGGTCTCGGTGACCATAATCTGAACGTGGGAGGCATTTGACCCGGCATATTGATTGATCTCGGACCTGAGCTTGGAGACCATCGAGGCGATGGAACCGTTTGAATTGAGTAAGCCGGCGTCCGATTCGCCGCCTGGCCCCTGTGGATACCAATGGATCGACACGAAATCGATGCGACTGCCAACCTTGGACAGCACGGTGCTGTTCCAGTCAGGCGCCTGCCCATCCGGCCAGTTTCCCGGCGCAGTGAGGACCACACCGACATTCACGCTGGGATCGGCGTTCTTCATGGCGGTGATATACGACAGGGCATTGGTGCCATAGGCATCCGGCCCCTTCGAGGAATGTAGGTCGGTTTCCCACACCGCGCCGTATGTACCGTTACCGTACACCTCGTTGCCGATTTCCCAATACTTCACGCCGTAGTTCTTGGTCTTGTTGGCGTAGGTAACCCAGGCCGCGGCCTCGGCGGGGTCGCCACCGCCGGTACCGGCCGCGTTCGAGCCGTAGTTCACGGTGACCATGGCCTTGGCGCCCGCCTTTTGCACCTGACCGATAAAGGCATCGAACGTGTTGGCGGGGTTGGCGTAATCACCGGCGTTGGGCGTAATCGAATTAGTTTGCCAATGGTAGTTGTCGGAAGTTGAGCCGCCGGGGAAACGCACGATGTTTACTCCGGCCTGGTGCAGCAGTCCAGGCACCTGCGAGTCAAGAAGGTTTGCATCCCACACGGCACTGTTCAGGCCGAACGCCGTATTTGGTATTGTGGCCAATGACGTGCCGGCATTCACCGTAACGCTGGCGGTGGAGGCGGCCCTAACGCTCTGTCCACTCCAGGCAAGGGTGCCCATGAGCAAGACCATGGCCAGGCAGAGGCGGCCGGCCGTGCGCGCATTCATTGCACACCAGGCGCGCGCAATCCTCCGGTTGATTCGGATGGATACTCTTGTTCTGCTCACCAAGTTCTCCTCGTTTCCCGTTGATCCAGGTAATTGGCATTGCGCCGTTGTGGCACGGTGGCATCCTAAACGAATTGGGGCGCCAATTCCTATCCCAGGATCGGGCAGGGCCATTCGGGGGGGGCCATTTGGGGGGGCAATGGGCTAATCCTTTTGATTCTGCTTCGTACGCTGAGTGGCGTGGGCGTCAACCTTACGCGCAGGCACACACTGCGGGACGCCACATTTCGCCGCGACTGCTCAGGTCAAGATGCTGGGAGAGAAGGCGGCCATCTTAACCTAACTTTGACCTTGCTCCGTACGGCATTAACCGGGTGTTTACAGGCGAATGTTATGATCCGGAATAGTTGGTAATGCTCCGTAGCGCCCTGAGCGGTGCTGAGCGCGTTTGAGCGATCGGAGTCAAGTTCGGTGTTACGGTACGCGCATACGGTTTCGCGGTTCTGGTGGCTGTTGCTGATCCCCATGTTGGCGCTGCCGGTGGCCGAATACTGGCACCTACGTAGCACGGGGTCGGGGTACTCCGCCGGTATGAATATCTACGTGCAACAGACCGCGATCAGCGATACGACGGCGAATAACCCATCCTGGCTGAGTCTGGCCCAGGTTGAGGCCGCGGACATCACGCAGTGGTTGCAGAGTCCAACCTTTTGCCTCGACGTGGCCGAGAGCAGTCCGCTTTATGCGAGGCAGTTGGTGTTGTTGGCCGATCCGAAGGGGTCCGCCACGGCCGATCTGCAACAACATGTACTGGTAACCGCCCAGGGCAATAACATGGTCTCGATCAGCTACACATCGAAGAACCCGACCCTGGCCATGCAAGTGGTCAAAGGGATACTCGACAAGGCAACCGCCAATGCGCAGGCTTCCAATGGTCGAGTGGGCGCCCTGAACAAGGCGTACTATCAGGCGCGGTTGTACAATGCGGAAGCGACGGAACGGCAGTCCGCGCAGCAACTTTCAGCCTACATGCAGGAGCATGGGGTGACGGCGACCAACATCCAGGAACTGTTAACGTCGGACCTCACCCTGGCCATGCTCTACGATCAGGACAGGAACGATCAACAAACCGTCGCCACGCTACGGCAGCAAATCGACGCTACGGTCGCTCTGAACTCGTTACCGGCCAGCCTGGTCAATCAGAATGGGTATTTTGTGGCCGACCAGCCCTCGGCGTCCCTGGTCACCCTGACCAGGAAGAAGGAGTTGTTCTCGGTCGGCATCGCTGTGCTGCTGGGACTGCTGTTGGCCGGCGCGCTTCTGGTAATGCTGACCGCCATGGATCGTACCTTCCGCCGCCCCGTCGATGTCCCGCTGCTCCTTGATGTGCCGGTCCTCGCCGTGGTGCCGTACAGTTCCGCGTTAAAGCGTGCCGACCGGCAACAACGCAAACTTGAGTCCGTCCATGATGCGAAAACGTCTAGTGGAGCGAGAGCATCTTGAGCCTAGCCGAGCACCCCAATATGGCGTCCTTTACCAAGGACAGCGAAAAATGCGCGACCGACCCTAAGGGCAGTAAGGATACCGGCGAACGCGTGCGGGAACTTTTGGCGCGATCGGCGTCCGCGGCGCCCGCTGTCGCGGACGGCGCTGCCGATCAATCGCGTCGCGCGGTCCCGGTGAGTGGCCTTCAGGTTCCAGTGCGGACACCGAGTGCGTGGGAGGTGGAGCGGGGGCAACGAGACTATGTCGTACGACCGATGCCGGCACTAAGCACCGAGGAGCTGACTGAGCGCGCCCGGCGGCCAATCCCGCATCCTATTCCCAGGGATGCCCGCGATCCCGAGATCTATCGGATGATTTACGGTGGCCTGAAGCTGCCGCGGCAGGCGCCGGTTGTGCTCATCGGTATCACGAGCGCGATACGCGGCGAGGGCCGCACCACCATTGCGCGCCTCATGGCCCAAGTCCTCTCCAAGGAAGTTGACACGAGTGTTACGCTCGTCGAGGCGGACATCGAACACCCCACCTTGCTGCGTCCATCCTCACCGGGCGGTTCGTGGGGTGGCCTCATGTCGGTGTTGCGCGAAGAGCATCAGCTTCACGAGGTCATCGGCCGCTGGAGCGCCGAGTTTCCCAACCTGTATGTGATTCCAGGCGGGCATGTGGCGGATGATGGGGCGCGACTGCTCCGACGTCTCGCTACGCATGATCCCTTCCGTGGGCCCGGCGGTCTGAAAGGTCTGGTCATTCTGGATCTTCCGCCTCTGGTGGACGGCGGTTGCGGAGCCATCGCGGCCGAAGTGGCGGACGCGACCGTGCTGGTGGTGCGAGCCGGGGTCACTCACTCCGCTACGGTGCGCGAAGCCATTGCCCGCCTTGGGGAACGCCCGCCGCAAGGCGTGGTGCTCAATGGCTTCCGCTCGCCGATTCCCGGGTGGGTGCCTGGGTTTCGGTAGCCGGACATGAATGACGCTATAGTCCTCTTGCTGATCTTTGTTGCCTTAGGAGTGGCGCGCCTACGTTGGGAGCGCCAGAGCACGGTGGCCATGGTGCTCGTGGTCGCGGCATATCTGGCTTATGCTAACTACAACGGCTGACGTCCTCGCAACCTCCCCGCGAGGTCGGTCCTTGAGTGTGGCTGCCCTGGGGCGGCGGCACCGGCAGCGCAATGTGCTGCTGGTCGTTTCGGTTGTCCTGGTTACGCTTGCTCTGGCGTGGCTGGTCACGATCGTGCCCGATGCGCTTATGGTGGGTTTACCGGCGATCATCCTGGTCCCGGCTTTAGTAGTCTGGCTTTGGCGGGCGCCCGTGCGCGGCGTATACGTGCTGTTCGCGGCCGCGGTCGTTCAGGAGACGGCGTATCCCGCCACGATCTATCCGGACGACATTGGGGCGCACATCCCTTTCTTTCAGGATTTCGCTACCTGGACACACATCAAGGGCCTCTCGTTCACCATGGCCGAACTCTTTATGCTGCTGGTGGTGCTCATCTGGCTGATCAAGGGAGTTGGCCACCGTACCTTGCGCTTTGAACGCGGATCCCTCTTCTTGCCCCTCGGCCTCTACGGCTGCATGATTCTGTTTGCCGAATTGCATGGCTTGTCAAGCGGCGGCGACTTTCGCATCTCTCTCTGGGAAATCCGCTCCCAGGCCTATATGGTCATCGCCTATGTACTGGCCTGCAATCTGATCGACAAGCGCCGGGCTGTTGACTTTCTATTGTGGTGTCTCATTCTGGGAGCAGGGATCAAAGGGGTCCAGGGTACCTGGCGTCTCTACGTTTCCTTGCATGGCAATGTCCACAGCGTGGAATCACTCTTCTCCCACGAACAGTCGTTTTATTTTAGCGCGTTTTTATGTTACCTCCCACTCAGTTTCTTCTACGGCGCTTCGTCCCGCCTCAAAGCAGTCATGATCGGCTTTCTGCCGTTCGTACTCATTTCCAGCCTGGCGAATCAGCGCCGTGCCGCCATCCTCGCGCTCTGTGTTGCCCTCATTGTAATCTTGATCGTCACCACGATAGCGCAGCCGGCGTACCGGCGCGTTTTGGTATGCATCTTTATCGGCCTCGCTCTCATCCTACCCCCATACTACGCCTACTATTCGACGAAAGGCGGCCTCCTTTCCGAACCGGCGAGAGCCATTGCGTCCTCCTTCAATCCCGATCCCCGCGATGCCGCATCCGATCTGTATCGAACCAACGAGGATAAAGACATTCTGGCCACGATGCGGACCAGTCCGATTTACGGTTACGGATTCGGTAAACCGATGTACACGCCGTATCCGCTGGCTGATATCAGCAGTATCTACGTCTTCTGGAATATCATGCCCCACAACAGCATTTTGTGGATATGGATGCGTTTGGGCACCGTTGGTTACCTATTTTTCTGGTTGCTTATCGGCTCCGCCCTCATGCAGGCGACCGTCCTGACTATTCGCTTGCGTGACCCCCGGCTCAAAAGTATTGCTCTGTTGATCCTCGCCCTCATTCTGCAGGAGGTGGTGCTTGGCTACCTGGACCTCCAGTGGAGCAACTACCGCAACCTGATCACCATGGGTGTGGCCTTTGCTCTCCTCGGTAAGCTGAGCCTCTTTGACCTTCCCGGCCCGCCCGATGAGCGACCAGGCACCAAGCAACGGCCGAGTCCCTACGCCTGGGCGATGGCCGCGGTCGGCGGGCAGTCTCGACGAGGCAGACCATGAACGCGGCTCCGCGGTGCACCTTTATCATGGAACAGACACTTGGCCACGTCACCCACTACCTGAATATGCGGTCGGCCATCGATTCCGATTCTTCGGTCCGCGCCACCTGGCTCCCCCTCACCTTTCCTCCTCAGGGGTGGGTCGAAACGCTGCCGGTGGTGCGTCGCAATTGGTCCGCGCGGGCGAGTCTAAGGACGCGTCGGATGCTTGGACGTGGGCACGTCGCATCGAGCTGTCGCGCGTTGTTCTTCCACACGCAGGTCACCACGCTTTTGAGTACCGGCCTGGTGCGTCGCGTGCCGAGCGTGATCTCACTTGATGCCACGCCGCTGAACTACGACGCGGTGGGCATAGGGTATGGTCATCAGGCGCGGAGTCCTCGGGTCGAAAAGCTGAAGCTCATGCTCTACAAACGGCCGCTGGTGGCCGCGGGCGCGGTGGTCACCTGGAGTGCTTGGGCGCGGCATTCACTGATTGAGGATTATGGGATCGCGGCGGAAAAAATTACGGTGATCGCTCCGGGGGTGCCCCTGGCACAGTGGCCGGAGCCTGCAACGCGCTCGAATGCGGGGGCGCTGCGTGTCCTTTTCGTAGGCGCCGATTTCGACCGAAAGGGAGGGGAGGATCTCTTGCTGGCCGCTGCCCAACTGCCATGGCCGGTCGAATTGCATTTGGTGACGAAGGCTCCCATTGCGGAGCGGCCGGGGGTGCGCGTGTACCGGGATCTGGGCCCGAATAGCGAACTGCTCAAGCAACTCTATGCCAGGGCCGATCTGTTTGTGCTGCCTACCCTGGCCGATTGCTTTCCTCTGGTTATTCAAGAAGCCATGGCCGCTGGCCTCCCCGTCATTGCTACGGACGTGGGGGCGATCGGTCAGGCGGTAATCCCCGGCCGTACCGGGCAATTGGTCCCACCCCGCAACCCGCGCGCCCTGGCCCACGCCATCGCGGCGCTGCAAGAAGATGCGACGCAACGCAACGCCATGGGCCGGGAGGCACGATTGGTGGCGGAGCAACGTTTCGATAGCCGGGCGAACGCCGGACGGATCGTGGACCTCATGCACGGCCTGATTGAGGCGCGGCCTCGCCAAGCCGACCATTCCTGATGGAGACTACGGCTGAGCACTGGGCAGATTCATTACCGTGCCGGAACTCGATCCCACTGGCCAGCGTGGTCATGCCGACCCACGGCAGGCGTAGCTCACTCACACGGGTGCTCGGCACTCTGGCCCAGCAGCGGCCTGACGCAGGCAACTTCGAGGTGATCGTGGTCTGTGACGGCGATGTCGATGGCTCGGCCGATGCATGCCGCAGGCTGGCGCCTTCGTTGCCCTTCAGACTGCGCATCCTGGAACAGGACAACGGTGGCCCCGCGGCAGCCCGTAATCGAGGGATTGACGCGGCGATTGGAGAGCTTATCATTTTTCTGGATGATGACGTCTTGCCTGACCCCGCGTTTGTGGCCACGCATCTCGCGGCCCACGCCGGGCGAACCCATCTGGCGTCGATTGGCCCTCTCCTGCAGCCCGCCGATTATCCGCTCTCTCTCTGGGGCGCGTGGGAGCAACGCATGCTTGGCCGCCAATATAGCGAGATAACGGCGGGCCGTTGGGAGGCGACGTATCGCCAGTTTTACACGGGAAACGCGGCGGTGCGCAAGCAGGACATCCTGGACGCCGGAGGGTTTGACCCCACTTTCAAGCGCGCCGAGGATATAGAACTTGCCCTACGTCTGCGTGAACGGGGGACGGAGTTCGTCTTTCTCCCCAAGGCACGCGGCCTGCACTACGTGCAGCGGCCTTTTGAGGCATGGTTGCGCGTGCCCGCCGCGTATGGCGCCGCCGATGCAGCCATGGCCGCCGGCGGGCGTCCCTGGATTCTGGCGGGCGCCGCACGGGAGTTCCGGTATCGGCGGCGTGCGGTGCGCGTGTGTACCATGCTGTGCGCGGGCCGTGCCGCCACGCGATCGGTAATCTCCGGTTTGGGGTCGCTTGTGCGCCTGGCTGATCGCGCGCATGTGCGCGTGCTCGGCGATCCGCTCTGCAGCCTCATATTCAACCTCGAATATTACAGCGGCTTGGCTGAGGCCCTGGGCGGTCGTGGCTTGCTGCTGCGGCTTTTGCGTGAAGAGGGCTCATTTCTTCCGCAAAGCTGAGTGTCCAACGCCATTCCACGGCGCCGCGCCCGCCCATTTTCCCATTTCGGGCAAGGTTGCATGATGGGTGAATAGCGGGCAATTTCGCGCGCGGCAGTCGAGCAAGCGACCAGATCGTTGAAGCCGGTGGACAAATTCTGGTATCGTAGCGACTTGCCCCGATTACGTTACTTCCATACAGTGGGGTCTAAGGCAGAAGCGTTTCTGTAGGGAGAGAAGTAGATGGCAAGAGCAGCGATGGCGACGCGGCGATACGAACTGGGCACCCAGGATCAGGATCAACTGATGTTGGCGACACAAGCCTATTTCGAGGCGCTTCCCCTGCTGCATCAAGAGCTTATCGCTGAGTTATCGGCACAGCGTGAAGAAGGTCCGGTGGGCCTCCTCGGCAAAGCGATCGCCGACGGCCTTGAGCGTATAGTCCTCGAGGTCAAAAAGACGTCATCAGCCAGCTAAGCCGAGGGCAAACAACCGAGCATTCTCCGCGCTTGGGGGGCAC
>JAICHN010000067.1 GCA_025924845.1 Chloroflexota bacterium
CCGGGGTAGATTGGGGCCTCGTCGTAGGAACTTCATGCATATCTGAACCAGCCCATTTACCTTTTCCAGGCAGCCGGTCTTCGGCTCCCGGAGGCAAAACCTCCAGCGCCGCTCCGCTCGGCGTGATGGAATGAAAGGCGCGAAAGTAGATCACGCCGCCTACACTATTGCACGGCACTTCCGCCAAGTCAATAACACATTTAGACTGATCAGCATCGCGCCCTGGTACCCTTGCGAAGACGGCCCGTGCCCGTCCCAAGGAGAAATCATTATGACGGTAGATGAACTCGATACTCCATTCTTGACCATCGACCTCGATCGGTTGGAAGCGAACATCGCGCGCATGGCCGCCATCGCCGCCGCGAACGGGGTGGCCCTGCGCCCGCATGCCAAAACCCATAAACTCCCCCCGATCGCCCATAAGCAACTGGCGGCGGGCAGCCCCGGCTTGACGGTTGCCAAACTGGGTGAGGCCGAGGTTTTCAACGAACACGGCATTGAGGACTTCTTCATCGCCTATCCGCTGTGGGGGGAAGCGAAGTGGGAACGGCTGTGCCGCTTGGCGGAGCGCGCACGGGTACGGGTTGCGGCGGACTCCTATGAGGTGCTGGAAGGGATCTCCGGCGTGGCGGCGCGGCACGGCAGGCGGATTCCGTACCGGCTCGAGTTAGATAGCGGCATGGGACGCGCCGGTGTCCAGTCCGCCGAGGAGGCGCTGGCTATCGCCCAACGGGCCGACAAATTGCCTGGCGTGGAGCTGGTCGGCTTGATGGGCTACGGGGGCCACGCCGCCAGTCAACCGGACCTCGAAGCAATTCGTCAGGTAGGTCTGGATGAGGGGAGGCACCTGACCGGCGCCGCCGCGCTTTTCCGTGCCGCCGGATTCGCCGTGCCCGAGCTTACCGCGGGCGGTACACCGAGCGGACCGTACGTGGCGACAGTGCCGGGGATCACGGAGATTCGGCCCGGTACCTATGTGTTCTCCGACCGCAATCAAGTAAAGACCGGGTGGGGCGACCTGGACGGTTGCGCGCTGCGCGTCCGCGTCACGGTGGTCAGTCGCCCAACCTCCACCCGGGCCCTGATCGACGCGGGGGCCAAGACCCTGAGCAGCGACGCCGCCATACGCGACATCGGGCACGGCGCGTTTCCCGGTCATCCCGAGTATGCCCTCGCACGCATCTCCGAGGAGCACGGGGTCATGACCGTCCCGGCGGACTCCGATCTGCCGATCGGGACCCAACTGGACGTGATCCCCAATCATGCCTGCGTCTGCCTGAACCTTCACGATCAGGTAGCGGCAATCCGCGGCAACACGGTAGAGGAAATCTGGAACGTCGCGGCGCGCGGTCGGGTTCGCTAATCGGCGAGAAGTAGGAGGAACATGTTTATTATTGGATGGGAACTTGCTAGAGTCCGAATGGGTAGACAGGCGAGGCCTGTTCCCTCCAACTATCGAGCACCTGGGCTGAGCGATCGAACTTATCGAGGGTCAGCCACAGCCCTTCCGGCCTGTTCCGCGCCAACCAGATCCGCCGATACTCCACCCGCAGGTCGTGCAGTTCCCGCTTCATAGCCTGCAAGGTAGGATAGAGGGCACGCCGCTCCCCGTCCGTAGCGGCGGCGGCAAGCTGCCGGCCGACCAGACCGCGGCGTGCGGCATGCCGCACCAGCGCCGCTGAAAGCCGGAACTCCGCCAGGGTGCGGCGGGCCTCCGCTCGTGCCGCTTCGCCCTCAATCCCCCACCCGTCCAGATCGACCAGCGCGGCGCCGGCCTGTTCCGCCAGATCCAGCATCCGGACCAACGATTGGCTGGGAATGGCGGCGCACTGCATATTTGACGTGGGATCGGTAAACAACAACTCTATACTTAACGATCCGTTTCGACGGATGATTCCCGGCAAGGTGCAGGCATCGGTCAGGGTGCGTAATGCGGTCAGGGCGTCCTCGTCCTCCTCGGGGCCGAAGTGGAGTCGGGCGAAGCCGCGCTCGAAGTCTTCGTCGGCCATCCGTCCGGGCGCCCAGCCTTCCTGTGCCCCATAGGCATAACCGTACCAACTGCAACCGAGCAGATTGGGATGCCCGCCGTCGCCCCAATCCGTATTCAGCACGCCCAGGGCGCCAACTCGAACTCCCTCAGTCGCGAAGTTTCGGATGTTGGTGCGCCCATTGGCTAGGCGCGGAAACAGGCTGTTCCAGCTCGAGGTGCCAGGGCACACAATCTGCTGGAGACCGGCTTTATAGAAACCGTTCACTTGCGGATAGTCGTCCTGAGCTTCATATTCCCAGTTGAGCAAAATGACATCCTTAGGAATATCCGCCGCCAACTCGGGATGGTGCAGGAAGATATCGTCCCATACCATCACGGTTCGGCCATAGTTGGCCGCCAATTTATGGAGACGAAGGATGTGGCCGAGGTAAAGTCGGCCCGTGCCCTCCCGCTCCGCCGCCTCCCGGCTTTGGCCAAGCCCCAGGTCGTAGGTTTCGTCGCTGCATACGTTCAAGTATTGAGAAGAGAAGCACGCCAGATAGTCGGCGTAGAGATCATCCAGCAGTTGATAAACGGCGTCATTGGTGGGAGCGAAGCTCCACAAAGAATCGGATTCCGCCAGGGCGGCGTATTCGGGCAATTCGAGGATGCCGCGCATGTGACCAAACGATTGGAGGCAGGGAACCAGTTCGATATAGCGCTCTCGGCAATACCGATCGAGCGCCACGATGTCCTCGGCGCTCAGCGCGCCCGAGTTCTGCCCGATGCGCGGGTGACGGCGCGAAGAGAGAGTATGCTCCGTATACAGTTGGAGCATGTTGACCTTGTAGGCGCTGAGCCCGTCAACCAGGTGGAACAGCGTTTCCAGAGTCGGCACCTTACCGCGCGAAATGTCGAGCATGACCCCGCGCCAACGCATGGCAGGCGTGTCCGCGATGCGAAGGGCGGACAGGGCGCCCGGCGATCCGGCGATCAGTTGGCAAAGGGTACGCGTCCCTTGCACCAGCCCAGCGGAGGCCACCCCCCACACCACGACGCGATCCGTGTCTACGCTCAGCACATAGCCCTCGGCGGAGTCGCCGGCGGGCCATTCATTCGGTAAGGGCACGTCAGGGAATACCTGCTCATCCCGCCCGCGTACCGCCAGGACAATAGTGCTCCTGCTGTCCGGGCAGTGGATCTGCGGCTGCAGAGGAAGCTCGACGCCTTGCGCCTTTACCGCCGCCCACACCGCACGCGCGGCAATCCGTTCACCCCATTCGCTGCCATGGGACACTACTATACTGATCCCGGCAGATAGGGCAAATGTGGATTGGTCCGGCCCTGGGTTGAGGGTGATTGGTTCAGGAAGAAGCGGAGGTATCGGCATCACTGCAACTCACTTTCTCGCCGGCAAGGGCTAACTCGGGCCTTGGGAAGGCGGCCGGGACGCACGATCACTATAACCCACTTTGTCGGGAAACAAAGGGGATAAGCCATAAATCGCGGGTTGCGCTTCGTCGGCCCTCGTTACACTTGAAGGAGGCGGGGACGGCCCTGCTCGCACGGAGAGGAGTCCAGCGCCATGGCAAACCGGTTGGCCTACGAGAGCAGCCCGTATCTGCTCCAGCATAAAGATAATCCCGTCGACTGGTATGCCTGGGGACCCGAGGCGCTGGCGCGGGCGCGGGCCGAGGACAAGCCGATCCTGCTCAGCATCGGCTACTCCGCCTGCCACTGGTGTCACGTAATGGAGCACGAGTCGTTCGAGGACAAAGAGACCGCCGCCCTAATGAACGAGCGCTTCGTCTCGATCAAGGTGGATCGCGAAGAGCGGCCTGATCTGGACAGCATCTATATGGCGGCCGTGCAGCGCCTGACCGGACATGGCGGCTGGCCGATGACCATGTTTCTCACGCCGGACGGACGCCCCTTTTATGGCGGCACCTACTTCCCCCCCACGCCCCGGCACGGCATGCCCAGCTTCCACCAATTGCTGGCCGCGGTTTCCGAGACCTACCAAAAGCGCCGTGAGGATGTGGAGCGGAGCGCGGGCGAGATCGCCGCCGCTCTGGTCGAGCACATAAGTGTCCCTGATACATTGGGGCTGAGCGAGGATTTGCTTGCCTTTGCCGCGCGCGCCCTCGGCTCTGAATACGACAGTGCTGAGGGCGGGTTCGGCGGCGCTCCGAAGTTTCCCCAGCCCATGGCTCTAGAGTTCCTCCTACGCGCCCATCGACACGGCAGCCCGCGCGCCCTGGCCATGGCCGAGCGTACCCTGGAGAAGATGGCGCACGGGGGCATCTACGACCAACTGGGCGGCGGGTTCCATCGCTACAGCGTGGATGCGGTCTGGCTGGTCCCTCATTTCGAAAAGATGCTCTATGACAACGCGCAGCTTGCCCGCGTCTATTTGCGTGCCTACCAGGCTACAGGTACACCCCTGTACCGCCGCGTAGCCGAGGAAACGCTGCGCTACGTCCAGCGCGAGATGACCTCGCCCGAGGGTGCCTTCTATGCCTCCCAGGACGCGGATAGCGAGGGACACGAAGGGAAGTTCTTCGTGTGGAGCGCAGCCGAGATCGAGGAGGCGCTCGGCGCCGACGCGCCGCTCTTCATGCGTGCCTATGGGGTAACTCAAGCCGGCAACTTCGAGGGCCGGAATATCCTTCACATGGCGCGTGACGTCGGAGCCCTGGGCCGCGAGTTTGGCATGGACGAAGCAGTGCTGGACACAACGCTAGCCCAGGGCCGGGCGCGCCTATTCGCGATTCGTGAGCGACGCGTACACCCGGGGCGAGATGATAAGGTGCTTACCGCCTGGAACGGACTGATGTTGCGGGCCTTTGCCGACGCCGCGGCTGTACTCGACAATACTGATTTCAAGCGGACGGCCGAAACCAATGCCGACTTTCTGCTCGGCGCCCTACGAAAGGATGGCCGCCTGCTCCGCACCTACAAGGACGAAGTGGCCAGGCTGAACGGGTATCTAGAGGACTATGCTTTTCTGGCGGACGGTCTACTGGCCCTGTATGAAGCGGGTGGCGGTCGGCGTCGCTTGGAAGAGGCGCGCGCCCTGGCCGAAGCGATCCTCGCTCACTTCGCGGATCCAGCGGGCGGACCGTTTTACAGTACCAGTGATGACCACGAGCAATTGATTCAGCGCCCGCGCGACCTCACGGATAATGCGATCCCGGCTGGGAACTCGGTGGCGGCGGAAGTACTGCTCCGTCTGGCCGCCCATACCGGCGAGGAGCGCTACCGCGAGGCGGCCTTACGGGCCATAGTCCCCTTGCAAGACGCCATGGCCCGCGTCCCCCTGGCCTTTGCCCGACTCCTCTGCGCGGCGGACTTCGCGCTCGACCCGCCCCGCGAGTTGGCGATCATCGGTGAGCCTGCCTCGCCCGATACCAATACGCTTCTGGCCGTGGCCGCGCGGCGCTTCGACCCCAATCTGGTGGTGGCGATAGCGACCCCGGCCGAGGCGGCGAACGCCGTGGATCCACTCCTTGATCAGCGCAGTCAGCGCGAGGGAACGGCGACCGCCTACTACTGCGAAAACTACACTTGCCAGGCGCCTGTCACCAACCCGGAGGCGTTGGCTGCATTGTTGGGAAGCTGAGAAAGATTAGGTGTGCGAGAATGTCTACACGCCCGAAGCAGTATAAAGCGCCGCCACGGGGATTTCCAGGCCGATCGTTTCGAACCCGAAGGTGTCCCCCTCCCGATAGAGCCGATAGAGCCAACTGCCGTCCCCCACCCGTTTGAAGCGCTCGACCTGCCGTCGCCTGCTATCAACCAACACATATTCCGCGAAGGATTCCAACGCCTGATAATTGGCGAACTTTTCGCCGCGATCCGCCTGCTCGGTTGAGGGAGACAGTACCTCCACCGCCAATCGCGCATCGTTGAACGATGAAACGGTGGGTACTACTACCTGGTCGCAGGTTACAAAGGCATCGGGATAGTAGTACACCTTTTCGTGCGCCCTCAGCCGTACATCGGGGCCGGGCCTGCTGCACGGCCCCTCGCCCAGATGAATATTGATCAAGGCTCGAACGTTGTTGCCGACCCGATCTTGGGCATTGGTGCCCCCCGCCATGGCATAGAGACGCCCATCGACATACTCATGCTTCTCCTGAGCCGTCGCTTCGAGCCTCAAGTACTCCTCAACCGTCATCAAGGGCGGCGTGATTTCAGCGATCATTGGCGAGGTCCTTATGAAATTCGGGCCGGATCCACCAGTTAGCCTATGTCGGCCAGTGCCGCCCGCACCTCCTTGCGTCTGCCAAGGAACACCGGGGTATCGAGCGCGGTATAGATTCGCACTGAGGCCGCCCGCAAATCCTCAACCATGTATTCGAGGTCGGCTGGATCCTCCGCCTCAAAGGCCACCACGAATTCGTAGTCCCCGAGGCCGAAGGAATGAATAGTATTCGCCAGCACGCCACCGGTTATCGGGGGGGCGGGGGCCTCCGCCACGGCGGCGACGCCGTGCGCCCCCGAGGCGCCCGCCGTCTCGACCCGTAGCTCCGGTATGGCACTGTGCGCTTGCCCCATTTTACCGTGCTCCGCCATCAAGGCGCGACGCTGCTCGAAGGGAAGCAGATACCACTCATGGGTCTTTACGAATGGATACATGCTGACATACGTTCTCGGTTCCGCCCCCTTCATAAAGGCGGGCCGATGCTCGGGCGCATAGCGGGACTGCGGGGCGATGCCCGCGTAAGTGTAGGCGTCCTCCAGATACGAGCCAAGGGTGGTTCGACGCAGGGCCACCCCCAGATCTTGCGCCTGACCAAGGTCAGGACCGTGAAGCCACAGCATGATGTCCACATCTTGGCGAAGCCCTACCAACGAATAGGCGCCACGCAAGGTAAGATCGCCTAGCCTGTTTTCGAGCACGGCGGCGAACTCTGCCCGCCCGCTCTCCCGCTCGGCACTCGGCAGGCGCCGCCATTCCGGCGCCGCTCGATACAGCCAGAACAATGCATAGGTGGGTTGCGTCCCTTGATCGCTCATTGGATATGGTCCTTTCGCGAAGCCTCGATTTCCGTCATCACCAGATATGGTATCCGTCCTGCGAGGTAGCGAACATGCGCGGTGCGGCACAAAGGGTGGGCGCCACATTTGTGATTGAGGCCGCTTTCGGGTGCGCGTAGCCGGTTGCCGGCATTTCGACAAGTGGGAGGCGCCCCTTGCCGCGAAGGGCACGGCGGGCATGTGCCGTGGTAGCCGGGGCGCCCTGGGTACGGTAGTATCTATGGGTTAGGAGTTTGTTGTCGGCACCGTTACCTGCCCTATATGGATCAAACAAGTCCATGGGCGTGCCATTGCCGTAAAGGGATAACGATGGGGTATGCCCAAGTGGAACTACCCGCCAAGTAAGGGAGCGATGGTTGTCTGCCGCACATGCTGATATTGATTGTCGATTAGGCTGCAATGCCTGTCGACTATTGGAAGCCGATGATCACCGCAGGATTCAACTGCATACGGCGCCTGATTCGCTTGAACGGCTGCGTCCTGAATGGGACCGTCTCCGGGCCGATAGCGACTCGGATCTGTTTTTCTCGGGCAGCGCCTGGCAGATCCTGTGGTGGCGTCATTTTGGGCACGACTACTTGCCGCGCATCGTGACCTTTCGCGACTGCTGCGGCCGAATGATCGGCATCGCTCCCTTGATGACGCCGCGCGCCGATCCCGACCGCACGTTGCTCTTCATCGGCGGCACTGAGATTGCCGATTACCTTGACTTGATCGTCGATGCCGACAGGGCTGACGAGGCGCGACGTGTTCTGCTCGGCGCGATCCGCGCCCACCTGGCCTGGCGAACCCTGGATCTCCATTGCCTGCCCGCGACCTCCGTCACCCCGGCCGCGCTGGACGCCGTTTTTGCCTCGCCTGCCGATATGGTTCGTCATGAGCAGGAGGATGTGGCCCCATTTGTCCCGTTGCACGGGTCCTGGGCCGGCTATCTCGGCGCCCTGAACAAGAAGGATCGCCACGAGTTACGCCGGAAGATGCGCCGCGCCGTGGACGATATGAACGCCGAGTGGAGGACCGTACAGTCCACGGCGGACCTGGACCCCACCCTGGACGCCTTTATTGCCCTGCATCGGCAAAGCAGCGCCGCCAAGGCCAACTTTATGACCGACGAAATGGCCGCCTACTTCCGAGACCTCGCCGCGCTGACTCTGGAGCAGGGAACACTGCGCATGGGTATCCTCTGGGCCGGCGATACGCCCATGGCCGGGGCGATGGGCTTCGTCCATGGCGATCGGCTGTACCTCTACAATTCAGGATACGATCCGGCCTACGCCGCTCATAGCGTGGGAATCGCCGCGGTCGGACTTCTGTTGCGCCAGGTCGCGGATGAGGGGCTGGCGATTTTTGACTTCCTGCAAGGGAACGAAACCTATAAGTATATGCTTGGCGCCCAGGATGCCCTGGTCTGGCGCGCCATAGTGACACGGGAGAATACATGAACGAGGATGATCAGTTGGTCGGTCCGGTTCTGGTGGTAGGCGCCCATCCCGACGATACCGAGTTCGGCGCGGGCGGCACGGTTGCCGCCTTCCGCCTGCGGGAGCAGGATGTTCACTACTTCGTCTGCACTGACGGCAGCAAGGGGACCAAGGACCGCACCCTCCAATCCGCCGCTCTGGTCACGACGCGTGAGCGTGAGCAACAAGCGGCGGCTGATGTGATGGGCGTGCGATCCGTTACCTTCCTTCGTCAGGAAGATGGCGCCCTGGAAGCTACCATCGCCAATCGCCAGGCTCTGGCCCGCGTGATCCGTCAGGTCCGCCCACGCGTGATGATCACGCACGATCCCTGGCGCCACTACCAGTTGCATCCCGATCATCGCGCCGCCGGCTTCCTCTCTACCGATGCCTTCGTGGCCGCTCGTGACCATCTGTATTGTCCGGATCTCTTCGTCAAGGAAGGGCTGGAGCCCTGGGATGTTCCGGAGATCTGGTTCTATGTTCCAGTCGAAGTCGATCACTTCGTGGATATTGAAGCCGGGCTGGACCTGAAGCTCAGCGCGGTACGCTGCCATGTCAGCCAACTGCGGAACCCCGAGGGTACGGAGAAGCGGCTCCGCGATCGCGCCGCGGAGGTCGGTTCGCGCCATGGCGTCCGCTACGCCGAGGAGTTTAAGCGCCTGCGTATTCCGTGAGCCGCGAAGCACGGGGGGATGCGCCTCTCGAAAGATGCAGGCGCACCCCGCGGGAGTCGAATACGTCGGGGACGGCTGGTTGTGCTACCCTGAAAGCGATAGGCGGTCACCGGAAAGTCACATATCGGCATGGATGAAGCGCGGATCCGTACCATGCTGGCCCAGGTGCGGGCCGGCGCTATGAGCGAGGATGAGGCGCTGGCGCGACTTCAGGTGCTTCCCTACGAGGATCTGGGCTACGCGCGCCTTGATACGCACCGCGCCCTGCGCACGGGGATGCCGGAAACGGTCTATTGTCCCGGTAAGACGCCCGCGCAGGTGGCCGGCATCATGGCCAAGCTGGCCGAGCGCCATGACTATGTTCTGGCAACCCGCGCAACGGATGAGCAGGCTGCCGCGACCCTAGCCGTGCTGCCCACCGCCCACTACCACGTGCTCGCCCGAGCCATTACGCTCCGCCCACTCGGTGACGAACCAAAGCGGACGGGCATCCTGGTTGTCACCGCCGGCACGTCGGATCTGCCGGTAGCCGAGGAGGCCGCGTTGACTGCCGAGATGATGGGTCACGCCGTGCAGCGCATCGCGGATGTGGGCGTTGCCGGCCTGCATCGCCTCCTCGATACGCTGCCCCTGCTGCGCGCGGCGCGCGTGCTGGTCGTGGTGGCGGGCATGGAAGGGGCGCTGCCCAGTGTGGTGGCGGGCCTGGTCCGCGCCCCCGTGGTAGCCGTCCCCACCTCCACGGGCTACGGAGCCGGGGTGGGCGGTTTCGCCGCACTCCTCTCCATGCTCAACTCGTGTGCCCCCGGCGTTGCCGTGGTCAACATCGACAACGGCTTCGGGGCAGGGCGGCTGGCGGCGATGATCAATGATCTCGGAGCACCTGACCGATGATCGCCTATGTCGAGCCGCTGTCCGGCGCCTCCGGCGATATGCTGCTGGGCGCCCTCCTTGATGTTGGATTGTCTAGCCGGACGCTGCGCGATGTGCTCCAAACTCTCCCCCTGCCCGATTGGCGGCTCGAATCCCGGCCGGTGTACCGGGGCGCCATCGGCGCCACGCAGGCGCTCGTGGTGACCGAGGAGCGTGCCGCACCGACGCGCGGTCTGACCGACGTGCTACATACAATCGACCAGGGGCGGCTGCCCGGCGCGGCGGCGAGCCAGGCACGGGCGATCTTTACCAGGCTGGCGGAGTGCGAAGCACGCGTGCATCGCACCAGTATGCAAGAGATCCACTTTCATGAGGTGGGCGCCGCCGACGCTATCGTCGATATCTGCGGCGTCACCGCCGGACTCGCCCTGCTTGAGGTGGAGCACCTGTATTGCGCGTCGCTCCCCCTGAACAGCGGCGGATGGATTACCACGGCGCACGGCAGATTGCCCCTTCCCGCCCCCGCCACGCTGGAACTGCTGGCGCGGGCCGGGGCGCCCACCATACCGCATCCAGCCCAGGTTGAGTTGCTTACCCCCACCGGCGCCGCCATCCTCACCGTCCTGGCCCGCTTTGAACGACCTGCCATGCGCCTGCACGCGGCGGGCTACGGCGCGGGCGGACGAACCGAGCCGGAGCCGAATGTGCTGCGGATCACGCTCGGCGAGCCAAGCGAAGCGGCGGTGGATGGGGGATCGACCGAACGGCTGACCATGCTGGCCTGCAATATCGACGATATGAATCCCCAATGGTACGGCCACCTCTATGAATTGCTGCTCGCGCGGGGCGCCCTCGACGTGACCTGTGTCCCGGCGCTGATGAAAAAGGGAAGGCCGGGTCAGGTGCTCAGCGTGCTCTGCCGCGAGGCCGATCGGTCGGTCCTCACCAACCTACTGCTGAGCGAAACCACCACCCTGGGTGTGCGTGACCATCCTGTGACCAGGCGAGCCGCGGAACGGGCCATGACCTCGGTAGACACCGCTTATGGCCGGGTGCCCGTTAAGTTGCGACTGGCGGACGGATGCGTAACCCAGGCTATACCCGAGTACGAGGCATGCCGCGCCCTTGCCGCGACGGCGGGCGTTGGCCTAGCCGCCGTCACCATGGCGGCGCAGGCAGGGGCATATCCCCTTTTGGGAAGCCGATTTGAGAGTGAGGAGAGCCGATGACCACCTTGATAAACCTCGCCGCCGATCCCCAAGCGCTCGACCGGCGTTACGACACCCTGCGCGCCATCCTGAGCGAAATGGGCTCGGTACTTGTTGCCTTCAGCGGCGGCGCCGATAGCGCACTCCTGCTCCGCGTAGCCTATGACGTATTAGGAGCGCGGGCGGCAGGGGCGATTGCTGTCTCCGAAACCATTCCCTCCGATGAGGTAACCGATGCGAAACAACTGGCGACCGACATCGGGGTGACCCTGCACACCGTGTACACCGAGGAGATGCTGAACGCCAGCTTCCGGGCCAATGCGTCCAACCGCTGCTACTTCTGTAAGGATGAGTTGTTCACCAAGCTGGCGCCGCTCGCCCAATCGCTGAATCTGCAGTGGTTGGCCTATGGGGCCAATATTGATGACCTCGGCGATCACCGTCCCGGCGCCAAAGCGGCGGCTGAGTGGAAGGTGCGGGCGCCCTTGCAGGAAGCCGGACTGAGCAAGCCTGAGATCCGCGCCCTATCCCGCCGGCTCGGCCTGCGTACCTGGAACAAGCCCGCCATGGCCTGCCTTTCCTCGCGGATTCCCCACGGCACGCCAATCGATGTAGCGGCTATACGACGAATCGAGGAGGCCGAGCGCTGCCTGCGTGCCGAAGGTTTCAGCCAATTGCGGGTACGTTCACACGACACCATAGCGCGGCTCGAAGTACCGCTTGAGGATCTGCCCCGCCTGCTGGAACCGGAATTGCGCGGTCGGGTCACAGCTCGCCTGCACGAGCTGGGCTATCGCTTCGTCACCCTGGATCTGGATGGATTCCGCAGCGGCAGTATGAATCCCATTTCAATGGCATCGCGGTCCTGATCCGCGAAGTTCATATGCCTCACTGGAGATGATCACTCCTTGCGGAGTGAGGTCAGGCTTGCCGCAACGGCGCAGGCGCCCAATCCTCCTGCGATGCCCCAGAGGACAGGGCGTGGCCCAAGCAGACCAAGCAGCACGCTCCCGCCCGCGGTGCCCACCAGTCCCCCAGCGTAGCTTGGCAAGCGATAGGCGCTGTTCACGCGCCCTTGCAGGGCGTCGGGGATCAGGGCGAGACGGTAGGACATCTGGGCAACATTGTAGATCGGAATCATCATGTCCGCGACGGCCGCGCCCGCGACGAGCATAACCGGAGAACCGGCGGCGGCTTGCAGCGGCATCGCCAGCGCCCTCACCGCAACCGCGCCGATTGCCACACGTCCGCCCGGCACCCGCCTCTTAACCCATGGCGCGACGAACGAGCCCAGCAACTCACCCGCTCCCGCCAAACTAAGGAGGAGACCGACGGCGCGGGCATCGGCATGCAGTTCATCTCGGGCTAGGACGATCACCGCTAGTACGAGGGGGCCATCGAGCAGCGTGACCCCCATCGTCAGCAGGCAAATGGCCCGAAGGCTCCGGTTGCTCCACAGGAAGCATAGTCCCTCCCTAATCTCCACCCCCAGGGCACGGCGGGAGAGGGAAACATCCGGATCGACAGAGCGCTCCGTCTGAAACGGCAGGCGGATTGCACCCAGGGTCAGCACGGAGACCAGGTAGGACAGCCCATTAATCAGGTAGGCCAGGGTAGCACCGGCCACTACAGTGCGCGCCAGACCGATCAGAATGCCGGCGAGACCCGGGCCGAGTAGATAGGTGGTCGCTTCAACCGTGGCATCGAGGCCGACCGCGCGCGGCAGATGCGCATCCGGCACCACACGCGTCAGGCTCGCGATCTGGGCTTGATCAAAGAAAACAAGCGCGAAACCGGCGAGCAAGGCAACGGCATACAGTTGCGCGACGCCAAGTCGTCCCAGCGCGTAGGCAAGAGGGACGGAGCAATAGGCTAGGAAGCGTGCCATGTTGCACAGGATCATCACCTGCTTACGATCCCACCGATCAACAAGCGCTCCCGCAAACAAACTCAGGGCCAGATAGGGCAGCGCTTGCACCGCTGCAATGAACCCGGATTGGGCAGGGGAGCCGGTAAGCGCCAGGGTGAGGATAGGCAGGGCGAGATCAGATACCCTGCTGCCCAGACGCGAGACGGCCTGGCCGCTCAACAGCAACAGGAAGTCGCGGTTGCGCCCTAGGCCGGCAACGCGCGGCGCTCCAACCTCCGGCATCCCACTCTCCCCTATGCTGGTGCCGAATAGGGCACGCACCGGCATCCACTCCATCAGACCAGACGAGGGGACCGGATGCAATGACGGCGTCCTTGGGCTTAACTTTGTTACGGCTCGCTCATCAGGGGATGAAGGGACGCAATACCGTCGGGTTCGGGACGCTATAGCGCCGGACGGCGCGGGTTCGCAACCGAGATGCTCAGTCCGCGCCACCGCTCCAGCCAACGCCGCGCCGGCAGGGCGGCGAGAGCGGCCCGAGCAGAGGCTGTGTAGGTCCACGCGCCGATCACTCCATCGTGGACGAGCCGGTCCAGCGCCGTCTCGCAGCGCATGCGGGTGCGTTCCGGGTGCCTTTGATCCATCGGGAAGGACAGTTCATCAAACAGGAGATCGAGCCGGCGCACGAGAGGCTTGCCGGCGGCGCGCCGAGCGTCCATACGCAGGTGAAAGGTGAAGTATCGACCAAGCCGCTTCTCCCAGCGTTCACGGTACGGATCGTAGCGCAGGACGGCCCGGGCCAGGAGAGCAGTTTGCCGGTTGGGAGGAGCGAGGAATAGGCTGAGCCAGGGGCCGAATCGGTAGCGCCAGGCCACTGGTAGTTCCTCCTCCCCATCACCTTGCACGAGGCGGTCACGGATGGTGAGCAGATCCCCTTCAGCGTCGTAATTTCCGCGGACGAGGCGCCCGCCGCGTTGCTCCATTACCGAAATGGAGTCCAAGGAGACCCACAGGCGCCCCAGCCGCTCCATGCATGTGGCCACGCGTGCGCGATCCTCGCGTCGGTGCCAGGTACGGTAGCGCGCCGCACCGACCCGCATGGTCTTGGGTTGGATGCCACGATCGTCAAGGATGGCGTCGGCCGTGATCCATGTGGTACCGTCAGGATCGCGACGGGCGAGCGCATGGGCGAGGGCGATCAGCAGTACGTCACCGTCAAGGTCATCGAGGCCGAGCACGACCTCCCATCCCGAAGCAAACGAGGCATCGATCAGGCCGGCGCCCCAGAGCGGCGCGCGAACAGACGTCGTGATGCTGCCGCGCGGCTTACGCCATATGAAGGTTGGCAGGCCGGTAGCGGAGCGACCCCAGCCCGGCGTAAGTGAGCTTTTGCCGTGCATGGCTGCCAGGGTCCCTTGGATCGCGAGGCATGAGGGGACAAGAGCTGCGTCGCCAAGGAAGGGAGATGAAATCGCGGGCAGGGCCGACATTGGCACGGGCAGTTCGACCAGGAGATAGCATCCCAGCCAGGCTGGGAGACCGCGCGGCGGCGACCACAGCAACTCATCCAGGCGAAGCTTCGGCCGCCGCGTCGCCGTGGAAAGGGGCCAGCGCCACAAAGCGACGGTGAGGGTAGCTGGTCGGGACGCAGGTAGGGTAGGAATCGGAGGACGACCAAATGCTCGCCGTGGTGAGCCTAACGCGCCTGAAGCGTCTAGAGATGAGCGGCGTATGGGAACCCGTCGTACTGCCGCGCTTGCATGCCGCATTGGGTCAATGGAACAGTTAGCCAACTGGCGGAAGCCCTCTGATGCCGGCATAGCTTTGATCTCGTCCCAGTTGTATCACTCAATCCTGACAGCTGAGTCTATCATGAACGAGGTCGGAATGAGGTACCTGTCTTTTCGGTTCGATCGTCATGACCCGGAGCCATTGAGTGTGTTTGCACCGATCACTCGGGTAACATACGATCCGCAAGGAACCGTACCAGAGCCGCAGTCGCGGCGGGAGGTAGTGTGACATGGCCAATCGATCCCCCGCGGACCTTTGGGCACTGAGCGATCTCTCCACGCCCTGGTGCATACATGTCACGGCAACCTTGCGAATCGCCGACCGCATCGCGGCGGGGACAACTCATATCGAGGAACTGGCTCGCGAAGCAGGCGCCGACGCGGATTCACTGGAGCGGGTGCTGCGGCACCTGGTGGATAAGGGAGTCTTCGAGGAAGCGGCGCCCGGACGCTTTGCGCTCAACGAGGCTGCCCATCAACTCCGGGACGACCATCCGGCCCGGCTCCGCTTCGGCCTCGATCTCGACGGCTTTGGCGGTCGCATGGCTTACGCCTGAGGCAGCCTGCTCCGCGCGGTGCGGGCAGGCAAGCCCCCGCCTACGAGGACATCTTCGGCAACCCCTTCTGGGCGGATCTGGACGCCCATCCGGATATCGCCGCCGACTTCGATGCCTTGATGGGGCCGTCCGGACACGGCACACCCGATCCGGATGTCTTGATCACACCGGCATGGGAGACAATACGGGCCGTGGTCGATGTGGGCGGCGGGACGGTGACTCTCCTGGCGGAGATCCTGCGCGCCTATCCCGGCATTCGAGGCATACTCGTCGACCTGCCCAGCACCGTGGCTCGGTTCGGTGAGATATTCCGAGCTGCCGATGTGGCCGACCGCGTCACCAGTGTGGGACAGAGCTTCTTCGACCCGCTGCCGGCCGGAGCGGATCTGTATCTGTTGAAGAACGTGTTGGCCGATTGGCCCGATCCCGAAGCCGCGATCATCTTGCGGCGCTGCGCCGAGGTGGCGCGTCCCGCCGGCCCTCCTGATGATGGCACTGGTGGGAGGCAAAGAGCGCGGCCTGACCGAGTTCGCCAAGCTTGCCCGCGCGGCGCGGCTAGAGGCCACGGCTACCGGCAAGCAGCCGTCCGGCCGCTTTGTTGTCGAGTGCCGACCGGTCTGATC
>JAICHN010000068.1 GCA_025924845.1 Chloroflexota bacterium
AGCGTGGATGATCGTCTTGTTGGTCAGCAGATACATCGTGAGATCGAGCGTGTGCTCGGCCGAGCGGATCGGCTTGGTCAGCCACCGCGTGCCCCCGTGCGGCTCGACATAGACGCTCACCCCGTTCACGCCGTTCCCCAGCGTAGGGCCCGTCGTCGCGCTTACCGCGATGGGGAGGGCGGTGGGTGGATCGGGGGACGCCGCTGATTTGGATCCGCAGCCGCTTGCGAACAGCATGGCCGCGATCACCAGCCAGGCGAGCTGTACTGCCCACCCCGATGAACCGACCGGTCGGCTGGAGTGATGCGCCTGGCGGACGATATCGGTCATGGGGCGCTCATGGATAGGTATGCTGCCGGGGAACTCCGATCAACGTGGCCTCCGCCCGCGGCCGGATGTGATCCGGTGGGGTGGCGCCACCCGCACTGAGGAAATGGGCCCCAACCGGCCGCAGCCGTTCGTCCCTGCCAGGGGACCACAGTCCCCGGTTTCTCCCATCCCGCACCCCTCATATGCCGCATCACCGCTGCTAATGAGTGCTCTGGGTGCCGACGTATATGACCAGGATAATCCCATTGTTACAGGCATGGACCAACATGCCGGGGATAAGGGAGCCGCTCCGCTCGAACAGCCAGGCCAGTATATATCCCATGATGGCGAATGGAATGAAAAGAACCAGCGTGAAGTGCATGCCGGCAAAAATCAGCGAGGCGCTCAGGGCCGCCACGCTCACCGGCATGGTTCGCCGGAATGCCTGATACAGCACGCCGCGAAACAGCAACTCCTCGGCCAGGGGAGTGAGCACCACTCCGGTCAGAATGATCAGCACCTCGAGCACCGGCTGATGCGCGGAATTGATGGTGGTGGCGCTGAGTACCTTCGGCCATTGCACGGTAGGGCCGAGTACCGCCACCATCACCCGATACATGATCGTCCAGAGGAAGGTGAGAAAGGCGAAGATGAGCGGCACCACCGCCACCCATTGCCAGCCCACGGAACGGACGCCGAGCATCCGCCAGGTGCAGTGGTAGCGCTTAATGATCAGCAGGTGAATCAGCCAGAGGAGGAAAAGGAAGAAGGCCAGGGAAACGAGGGCGCTAATCGCATCCTTGGTGTTGGAATCTTGCGTATCGGCCGCTTGAAGCTGAAACAGGCCGAGAGTCACGATGAGGGAGGCCAGCAAGAATAGTAAGCCGGCCCCCAGGATCACGAACGCATCCCGCGCCTTCCATGGCGCGGCGGGACGGCGCGTCGCCGGCAAAGGTAGGGCGGGGCGCGAGCCGATTACCGGCACGCGCCGCCCGTAGGAGCTGAACATGGACATGCCTACCAGTCGCTCCCCCTACCCGGAAATCGGCGTCGTCCGAGGGGTGCCCGCACCTCTATTCCGTATGCTCGAGGATATACTCGATGGCATCGCCTACGGTTTTGATCCCTTCGGCGTCTTCATCGGAAATCTCCAGCTTGAACTCTTCCTCGAGCGACATGATCAACTCGACCAGATCAAGCGAATCGGCATTGAGGTCTTCCTGGAAGCTCGCGCTCGGCACTACCTGGGGTTCCTCGACCCCCAGCTGTTCCGCGATGATCGGCCGCAATCGGTCCTCTATGGCCTGCGCGTCTGACACTGTCCCTACTCCTCTAATTCTTACTCATGGCCGACCGGCATTGCCGACGCGGCCCCGTGCCGCTCGAGCACATCGCCCAACACGCCGTTGACAAACCGACTTGAATTGTCGCCGCCGAATTGCTTCGCCAATTCCACCGCCTCGTTGATTGCCACTTTCGCGGGCGTAGCCGGTACGCGGAGCAATTCGTAGATTGCCAGGCGCAACACCGCGCGGTCTACCGGCGCGATCCGCGGGACAGGGAACAACGGTGCGGACCCTTGCAGCAGGGTATCTAGTTCTTCGCGTTCTTGCAAGACGCCCTGTACCAACTCGCGCGCGAAGGACACGGCGGACTCGGTTGCCTGCCGTTCCGCCGCCCATCGGGTTACCACCTCCTGGGGATCGTGGTCCACGGCATCGACTTCGTACAACGCCTGGAGGGCGATCACCCGGCCCAGCCGGCGACTGCTGACCGCCATTATTCCACCCCCTGGATGTAGACGTTGATCGCGCGCACCGTCATCCCCAACATCTCGTGTACCGCCTGGACTACTGCTCGCTGCACCTCATTGCCTACCGCTACCATGTTCGCCCCGTGCGCCACCACCACGTAGAGACTTGCCTGCACCGCGTTGTCACGTACCCTCACCTGCACGCCGCGCGTCAATTCCGGGGTGGAGCGGTGCGGCAGCCGTCCCCGCGGCGTCTCCGCCATGGCCCGGATGCCGTGTACCGACCGCGCGGTCAACTGCACGATGGTAGCCAGCACCTCGGGCGCGATGCGAATCGTGCCCGCCGATTCGGTCATCACCCCTGTACCTCCTCGACACCGTCCACCGTATCGGCCCGATCGGCCGCGGGCATCGTCTCCAGGTAGCGGGTATGGATAGCCCCGCTCCGGAAATTAGGGTCGGCCATAATACGGCGTTGAAACGGGATCAACGTGGTCACTCCCTCGATGCGGAACTCCGCCAGTGCCCGCTCCATCCGGGCAATCGCCTCGGTGCGATCCTTTCCCCAGGTCAAGAGTTTCGCCAGCAACGAGTCATAGTACACCGGAACCGTGTAACCGGCATAGAGGTGTGATTCTACTCGCACTCCCGGCCCACCCGGCGCCAGGTACTCGCTTACCGTACCGAACCGTGGTTGGAAGTCATCCTCGGCGCTCTCCGCCGTGATTCGACATTCAATCGCATGCCCTCGCAGCGTAACATCCTGCTGCTTGATACTCAAGCGTTCACCCGACGCTACCAGAATCTGTTCGGTGACCAGGTCAACGCCGGTTAAAAGCTCGGTGACGCCATGCTCTACCTGTATGCGCGTATTCATCTCACTGAAGTACGCGTGCCCGTCCGCCCAGAGTAACTCCAGGGTCCCGGCGTTCTGGGAGCCGATGCCGGCCGCGCCGGCGGCGGCAAGGCGGCCCAGCTCGGCCCGCTCTTTGGCGCTCAGCGCGCTCGGCCCCTCCTCGACCACCTTTTGGTGACGACGCTGCAAGGAGCAGTCGCGATCGCCCAGATGGATCACCGATCCGTGCCGATCGGCCATGATCTGAATTTCGACATGGCGGCAACGTGCCAGGTATTTCTCCAGATACAGGGCGCCGTTGCCGAACGCGGCCAGCGCTTCCGCCTGGGCGGTCATATACTCCAGGGTAAGGCCGGCTTCGTCGTTGGCCACCCGGATGCCGCGCCCGCCGCCGCCCGCCACCGCCTTGAGGATGACGGGAAAGCCGATCTCCGCCGCCAGCGCCTGCGCTTCCTCCAGGCCGCGCAAGGGAGCATCGCTTCCCGGCAGTACCTCCAGGCCGGCGCGCCGCATTTCCTGGCGAGCCAGCGCCTTATTACTCATGGTCCCGATCACCTGCGCGGGCGGTCCGATGAAGATCAGATCGCATTTCTCGCAGATCTCCGCGAAATACTCATTCTCGGCCAGGAAGCCGGTGCCGGGATGAATCGCGTCGCATTCCTTGATCAGCGCCGCCGTGATCAGGTTAGGGATATTCAGGTAGCTTTTACCGGGCGGGGCGGGGCCGATGCATATGGTCTCGTCCGCCAACCGCGCGGGCAGAGAGGCGCGATCCACATCGGAGTGCGCGAGTACCGTGCGCACCCCCAGATCGCGGCAGGCGCGGATGATGCGGAGCGCGACCTCGCCCCGATTCGCGATGAGCACCTTCTGAATCACGATAGAATTCTACTCCGCCGCGTCGATCAACGATCCGATGGCCAGGGTCACGCACCCCGGCACGATCCGCCCCGCCAGGCCGGCCATCACGTTGCCTGGGCCGCTGTCCACCCATAGTTCGGGCGCGGGCAGGGCCAGGGCGCGCACCGACTCCGCCCAGCGTACCGGCGCCATGATCTGGCGGATCAACTCGGCGCGAATGTCCTCGGCCGTACCAAGCGGCGCCGCTGTGCTGTTGGCGATCACGGGGAAACGGCAAGGGGCGAGCGGCACCCGAGCCACGGCCTCCGCCAGAGCGTCTACCGCCGAGGCCATGAGCGGCGAGTGGAAAGCGCCGGCGACCTTGAGTGGTATGGCCCGCTTCGCGCCCTGGGCGCGTGCCGCCGCCGCCGCTCGTTCGAGCGCGGCTAGGCCGCCTGAGATTACTTGCTGCTCGGTCGAGTTGTCGTTAGCGAGGACCACGATCTCACCCTCACCCTGATCGGGCCGGGATACCTCGGCGCAAATCGCCTCTACGCGCGGCCGATCGATGCCCAGCAGCACGGTCATCCCACCCGCCGTCCGATCCGCCGCGTCCTGCATCAGCCGCCCCCGCAACGCCACCAAACGGGCGGCATCCTCAACGCTCAGGGCGCTCGCTGCCGTGAGGGCGGTATATTCGCCCAGGCTGTGACCGGCGGCGCCCACTATCTCGTCCTCGCGCCCGTCGGCCTCACGCCACGCCTGGTAAATCGCCAGGCTGCACGCAAAGACGGCGGGCTGCTGCACGCGCGTCTCTTGCAGACGCTCGGCGGGCCCCTCAAAGCAGAGTCGGCTGATCGACTCGCCGATCGCCGCGTCCACGCGAGCGAATATCGCCGCCGCGGCAGGGAAACGCGCAACGGCCAGGCGTCCCATACCTACGTATTGGGACGCCTGGCCGGGAAAGAGCAACGCACTCCGACGTGCCGCCGTCCGCGCGCCGTCCGGCACGCGCGCCGCGGTCATCGTTCCTGGGAGCCCCCGCGCGCGTTCGCGCTCTTATCCTTGAACTCGATGTACTGGCGGCCCTTATAGGTGCCGCAGGTAGGGCATACGCGATGGCGCACCTTGGGCTGACGGCACTGCCGACAGACGTTTAGTTCCGCCAACTTAAGGCGCAAATGCTGCCTACGGTCGCCCTGCCGGGCGCGGGACGTACGTTTCTTCGGTACGGCCGGCATGATTCCTCCTCGGCTAGTGCCGGCACGCCGCGGACTGGGCGCCCCGGCGGTTGGACACAGACTATTACGCGCACCTAACCGACACGACGAGGTGCAAGACCATCAGTGTATCAGTTTAGCAGGCTGCGTAAAGCGGCAAAGGGCCGGTTGCCCTCTTCGTCCGCCACGCAGGTGCATGGGCGGAGGTTGCGGTTACCGCCGCAGATGGGGCAGAGGCCCGCGCAGGAGGGCTTGCAGATGGGCTGAATGGGCAGGCCGGCCAGGATATTCTGGCGAAGCGCCTCGGTAAGGTCGAGAATGTGATTGCCGTCGATCGTGAAAGTCAAGTCGTCCTCGGGCGGCGGCAACGGCGCTCCGGTATGTACCTCGATCGAAGGGGCGAACTCCTCCTCGAAATGAACCTTGATCGCCGCCTCGTACGGCTCGACGCAGCGCCCGCATTCCAGGATCACCGTACCCTCGGCGTCGCCGCGCGCCAGAATGCCCGTATCGATGCGGTCGAGACGAACCTGCCCGCCCGTCAAGTGTACTGTGCGCTCATCATCCAGATGTAGTGGCTGGTCGGTGTCGATTGGATAACTCCGCGTGGTGCCCACCGGCCACTTCAACAGTTGGGCCACATTAATTTGCATGGGAAACGTACCTCCCGGGATCCCGCGGCTAGCTACGCGACGCCTACTCTACCGGCGCCGGTTCGGCACGCAGGGCACTTATGCCATTGCGTACCGTGTGCAGGGTATTGGTTAACTGGGTTTCCAAGCCCACCAGGCTATTCAAGGCATACTCGTCGGCCCGGCCGCGAATCTCGATCGCCTCCTGGTTGGCATCGTCAAGTAAACGGCGAGCCTCCCGCTCCGCGGTTCGGTACAGGCCCTGTTCCTGCACCATTTCCAGAGCCTGCGCCTGCGCCTGCGCGATCAGCCGCTCGGATTCCGCTTTCGACTCGCTCAGCATCGTGTCACGTTCGCGCAGCACCTGCTGGGCCTCGCGCATCTGCTCGGGAACATTTTCCCGAATACTCTCGATCAATTCCTGGATTTCGTTCTCGTCCACCATGCACCGCGAGGTGCCCGGCATATGCCAGCCGGAGCGAACGGCCTCTTCCAGGCGATCCAGTAAATGTAAAATGTCTATCGGATAGCCTCCTTTTCCACGGACCAACCCATCTACCGGTCGACCCGCGCTTACCGCTTCGGCACGTTGGCCAGGCGCGACAGTACGGGCGCCGGAACCAGACCGGCTACGTTCCCCCCCAGCAGGGCAATCTCCTTGATCCGACTAGAACTGATGAACGTGAACTGCCCGCTTCCAATCAGGCAGATCGTTTCCAGTGACGGAGCAAGCATCCGGTTGGCGAGGGCCATCTGGAATTCCCCATCAAAGTCCGAACCGGATCGAAGGCCGCGCACCACTGCTTCCGCGCCGATTCCTACCGCATATTCTACCATTAGCCCGCTGAATCCCTCTACGCGAGCGTTGGTAAGATGGGCCGTGGATTCTTGAGCCATGGCGATGCGCTCCTCCCAGGAAAAGAGCACCCGCTTATCCGGATTGCGATAGACGGCAATCACCACTTCGTCAAACAGCGCGCAGGCCCGCGCGGCGAGGTCCAGGTGTCCATTGGTGATCGGATCAAAACTGGCGGGGAAGACAGCGCGCCTCAATCCTCACCCCCTTCTTCCCTTCGCTGCCAGAAACTGATCGCGCTGTCGCCGTAGCCCCGCGTCCGCACGAAGCGAAGCGGTCCGGCGTCGCCCGGTACCGCCATCCGCGGACTATGCTCCAGCATCACGATACCTGCCCGCGCGCTCAGCCGATGCAGGGCTGGGGCGCCAATCAAGGCAGTCCCCTCGGCATCCATGTAGGGTGGATCCATCAGTATTAAATCATACGGCCCAGAGAGTGTCGAGAGCACTTGGTGTACCGACCCCAGAATTGGCCGCCCCCGCTCGGCCAGGTGAACCCGCGCCAGGTTTTCGCGGATGATCGCGCACAGGGCGGCTCGGCGCTCCACGAAATCGCAGGAGACGGCCCCTCGGCTGAGCGCCTCGATGCCCAGGGCGCCCGTGCCGGCATAGAGGTCAAGCACCCGCGCCTCTTCCGTGTAGGGCGCCAGCACGTTGAACACGGCCTCGCGTACCTTATCGGCCGTGGCCCGTGTCGCCCGATCCGGCGGCCCTTTCAGATGAGCGCCGCGTGCCTCACCGCCGATTACCCGCATCGATTTTCCTTGGTTTAGGGGAAGGACCAATCATTCTTGACGCAAGCTCAATCCTGAGTGTACAACCGGCAAGGGGTAGGCAAGGCCCTAGAGAGAGGCGGACGCACGTATGGCATGGTTACGTTCCTGGAGTATCGCGATTGCCGTCGTGCTGATCGCGCTCTGGATTTTCACCCCCATGGCGCGGGCCATGTGGCTGCTTCGTGATGTCCAGCACCCCATGGGAAACCCACCGGTCGTCGCGGGCATCCAGGCGGTCGATGCTCATTTCTACACGACCGACGACAGCACGGCGGCCAATGCCGACAGTCAGCCTAATCCTATTCCCATCGCCGGTTGGCTGGTGGTGACCAACCAGAAAGCCCCCACCGTTATCCTGCTTCCCGGCTGGAAAGACGATCGCACCACCATGCTCAAGTATGCCGACTTCCTGGTGCATGGCGGCCTGAATGTGTTGCTGATCGATCTGCAGGGGAGCGGCCATAGCGGCGGCACTTTCACCCTTGGCCTGGACGAGCCTACCGACGTTAAGGCGGCGGTCAGCTACCTCGATACCGATCAGAGTATCAGTAATCATCATTATGGCGTGCTTGGCGTCACCTTCGGGGCGGGGGTGGGGATCGCGACGGCGGGCGGCAACGGCAACCAGTACCCAGGCGAGCCCGAGATCAACGCCATCGTAGCGGATAGTCCCTGGGCCACCCACACTGCCACGGTGAATGATCTGGACCAAATCTCAATCGGCGGCTTGACCATTCCGTTCCCCCGCACCTCGCGTTTCTTCGGCCATGCCATGCCGCCCGATGCCTCGTGGACGATCGACCAGACGGTCGGCGGCTCGCCCGATGCGCGTAGCGCGCTCCTCGGCGCCCAGCATCTGCAGGCCAATCAGGCGCTGTTCGTCATCAACGGCGACCACGAGGACGCCCCCTCCATTACGGAGGCCGCGGCCCGCCAACTCTATGATGCCGCTCCCGTGAAGCACAAGGAATACTGGCAGGTGCCCCAGACCGGGCAGGGCAGCGCCTACGACGACCAGCCCAAGAACTACAGCGCCAAGGTGCTGGACTTCTTTCAGCGGTACCTGGTCAACCTCAAGGACGCGCCGGCCGGCACGTCCGGAGCGCCCGGCAGCCTGGGACACTGACGGAGATCGGGCATAGCACTATAGGGCGTCGGTATGAAAGATCTTCCCGACTCCAACGACGCACTGGTTGTCAGGACCGATTTCTCGGATGAGGCCGCCTGGGCCCGCGTCTGTACCGAGATTGAAGCTCCGGCCGGGGAGTTTCGTGCATATGTATCGTTTGTCAGTGATCCGGCTTTCGCTGGGCTCAGCATCAGCGCATTGACCTCCATCGCTCAGCGCGGCCCCTATCGTAGCTTCATGTTCATTGTCGACCGACTTACCCTGACGGATCCGGAGCATCCAATTCTCGTTTTGGACCTCACGGACAAGCCGGGGCGGACCTTCCGAGTTGTCCCCCGCGAGATATGGGGCGTCGAGAATAACCTCTCAATTGCCAATATGGACTTCGAGGAGTTTGCCGCCAGTGCTGACGCCGACGGAGTCTTTCGGGGATTCCCGGAAGCTTAAGCGCGATATGACAGCCCTTACAGCCCTAAGCTTACGGGCCGCCGGTGGCCGCCGGTGAGTCAGCTCCAACATAGGCAGAACGGGTGGCCGGCGGGATCCGCGTAGACCTGGAAGCCGTGGGCCGCCTCGAGGTCATCGGCCGGTTTCAGGAGCCGCGCCCCCAGCGAGATTGCTTCGTCGTGCGCGGCCTTCACGTTGTCGACCCACAAGTCGAGATGTATTTGCTGCTCCGGCATCCCGTCGGGCCAATCGGGAGGGACATGGTTCGGCGCGAGCTGAACGCCGATCCGCTCCTCGCCGTCGACTAACACGTAGTGCCAATCGTCGTTCGCCTGGACCGTGCCGCCCAGTATGCCCGCCCAGAAGGTGCTCTCGGCGCCCAGATCGGCGGCGTCGAATACGATGCTCTGTCGCTTGATCTTCATGCGGCCCTCCTTGGGACTACAAGGTACGGCGCCTCCGCGCCGAAGTCAATAGATCAATAAGGATTCACTACGTCTTAAGGGCGAACCGGATCCGGCTGGTGAAGAATGGTGGACAACTCCCTTATCCCCGCCAATGCTCGGTGCTATAGTCATTCCTACCTGAGTAACACCGCTGAGTTCGCGTAGGAGGCACGAGATCCGCACCAGTGTTTAAGACGGCACGCAGGCAGGGTTGGCGCAAGCCAACGGCCGGCAGGCGCGACGCCTGAACACCGCCGACAGAGCGTGATGCGAGGACGCAGCGGAATACCGCGCATCACATCGAACCCGACCAAGCACGGCGCCGCACGAGGCAATCCACCGTTTTCTCATTCCCAATGCGAGGAGAGCGGTACAGAGTTTCGGAGTGACCTATAGCTCGCCACCGGCGAGGCGCGAAAGCGACAAACCGGGTGGGACGTTCTTCCGTAAGGGGGAGCGTGCCGGGCAGACCGTAGGGAAGCTCGCGGCACAAGCGACACGGTTCGTGACTCAGGAGACGAGAGGGGGGCTGGTCCTTCGGGGCCGGCTCCCCTTCTTGCTTGGTGCGCCTCATTCACCGCAATTTAGCAATGTCCTATCCACTCCGGCGCTCCCAGCGGGCCGCCTGGGACCTATGCTATGCTCTGCCGGCATAAATGAAGTGCTGGACCGCGCCGAGGGAGGCGCCTACCGGCCGACCGGCTTTGATCGGAGAATGTGGAGGGCGAATTGCTCACGCGGATTGTGTTTCGCGTCCTGCCGGCGCTTGCCCTGATGGTCGTACTTGGCGTGCCGGCGCAGCTGTTATCCTCCGGGCTGGGCAAGGCGGTACGCGCGGCCGGGGTGCTGACCGTCGTTCCCACCTCCGGCTCTCCCTCTACGCCGGTGACGATTTCCGTGGATGCAGGCACCTTTACCCCAGGCACCTCCGTCACCGCTGTCTTCCAGGATGCGGCCGGGAATGCCGGCCTCCTTCTGGCCGTCGGCATCGCTGCCGGCGACGGCAGCGCCGCTTTGTCTGGGGTAATTCCCTTTCAGGCGGTCGTGGGTATCGGCTCGATCACCGTGACCGGTTCCACAAGCGGCGGCATCTTCTCGCTCCATAGTATCTTCCTGGTCCGGCCGGCGATCCAACTCACCCCGGATCATGCGCCTGCGGGCGCTACGGTTACGGTCACCATCAATGGCAATGGATTTGGGGCCAACAGCCGCGTAGCGTTCAGCGACAATGGCGTGCCCATCCCGGGTGCCGGCGCTCAAACGGGTCCTGAAGGTTCCTTTCCCTCCCTCGCCATAGCGCTGGTCGTGCCCACCACCGGAACCTCCCTACTGATCGGGGCCGCCGACGGCACCGGCGCTCAGGCGCAGGCGGTATTCACCATCGACTCCTCGTCCTCCACCCTGGCCACGCCGACCACGATACCGGGAGCGGTCAATACCGGATCAGGTCTGACGATCAGCCCGCCGGCCGGACCGCCGGGCAGCGCCAACGTGATGGTTTCGTCATCCGCCGGAGCGTTCTCCGGCCTTGCAGCCGTGCCGCTGCTGTTTACCGACCACGCAGGCAACGCGACCGCGCTGTCGCCCGCGGCGG
Organism: Chloroflexota bacterium; assembly: GCA_025924845.1. The sequence continues at coordinate 10,858 of JAICHN010000068.1, forward strand.
TAAGTGCAATCGGGGCGATCAATGCTGCCGTCAGCCTGCCCACGCAGGCCGCGGGCGGCGCCGCGACAATCTCGACGCAGGCCCCTGGCTATCCGGCCCTGGTCGGTCAGTTTCAGATCAACCCCACCATTACCTTCACCCCCACCGTCGTCCCGCCCGGCGGTACCTTCTCGGTAAGCGGGGACGGGTTTACGCCGCAACGCACCATGAACTTTACGATTGGCGGCCTTGCCGCCACGACCACCGTTCCGGTCACGGTCAGCACCACAGGACACTTTGCCGTATCGTTCTCGCTCCCCTCGACCGTGCCGTTGGGTCCAACTACGTTCACCGCCGCTGATAGCGCGGGTTTGGGTCCGGTAGCGGCGCCGTTCACGGTCGGCACTCCGGTCCCGACCCCGGTGGCAACCGCGACTGCCGGCGCCACACCCATCGGGACGACGGTCGCCGGGGGAGCCACCAACGCCTATTTTGCCGAAGGCTACACGGGGCAGGCCGCCACCAACGGCACGGCAAGTTTCGCGGAGACCCTCAACATGCTCAATCCCTCACCGACGGCAGCGGCGCTGACGATCACCTACTATAGCCAGGACGGCACCCCACCGGTCGTGATCAGCCGTACCGTACCGCCGGCATCCTCGCTCACCGAGTCGGTCAACGCCGACGTGGGTGCGGATCGCATTGTGGGCGCGGAAGTCACCTCCACGCACCGCGTCTTTGTGACTCGCACCATCGAACGTCAGGCGGTGAACGGCGCTCGCCTGGATGCGAGCACCAGCCTACCGACCACGGCCCCGGCCCTTACCTGGGGCTTCCCCGAGGGTTACACGGGGATCACCTTTCAAGAATATCTCACCCTGCTCAATCCCTCCATGTCTCCAGCCACGGTCACCGTTACCCTGGCTCCCCAGGCCGCCGGCGCGGCAGGGGCGCGCGTGTTGACGGAAACAGTGCCGGCGCAGAGTCGGCGCACCGTGAACATTCGCGCCCTGAACCAGGGTGATACCGCGCAATCGGTGGGAATGTTGGTGACCAGTACCGTGCCCATCGTGGCCGAACGGGTGGAATACTTCGGAGATGGGGCGGGTTCCGCGAAGTTCGGTTCCACGGTGAGTCCCGGCATCGCCGCCCCTGCCACGCAGTTGCGTTTCCCGGTGCTCAGTTCCGGAGGATCCGCCTCGGATAGTCGGGGCGTGGCCCAGGCGCTGGGCGATCAGGCGTATATCACGATCCTCAATCCAGCGCTCACGGGCAGCCCCGTGCAAGTTGCCGCCGCTTTCGCCAACGCAAGCGGCATCTCACTGGGCCAGGTGGTGACCGTCGATGTGCCCCCCGGAACGCGCCGAACCATTGTGGTGAATGCCGGCATCGGCGCGGGCGCGGCGGGGCCGGTGAGTGCCGTTCTGAACGCGAGCGGGCCGATCGAGGCGGAAGCGGCTCAGTATGTGGGAGGATCACCGAACAGCGGTCCCCATCCGGGAGTGGCTTTCGCGGGCGTAGCGACCCCTACCACCGAGCTCTTTCTGACCAACCTGGCGACGGCTCAGGCCAGTGGCACTCCCGTGAAACGGACCTTGTTCCTGTTCAATCCGAGCGGGAGCGCCGAGCAGATAGCGGCGACCTATCTCGGCGCCGGAGGTGCCACGGCTACCGCCACCTATACCGTGGCGGCGGGAAATATTGTCACCATCAACGTGAGCCAGGATACGCAGGCCATTGGGCCCAGCCCGGCGCTTGGCGTTGAACTCCGCCAGGTATCCGGTACGGGAGGCGGCTTTTTGGCGGCGGCGGTTGGGGTAACACTCGACGGCCTCTCGGCCACGGAAGACGTAGGAGCACCCAACTGAGGCTCCGCCTGGCTACACTACCACTGGAGAACGGTGCGAGGCCGCCGGGGCCCCGTGCCGTTCGTTGTTTCACTCGGTGCGCGCTTCCGGGACTGCCGATGTGGTCCACGCGGGCGGCACGGCCATAAGGAGAACAGCGCCTCATGAATTCGGGCCGATCAATTCTTCGTTGCATTATCCTCGTAGGCATGGCGGTTTTGCTGATCCTGCCCGAGGCGGGAAGCAATCGCAACGTCCTGGCCTCACCCGCCTCCGCGCGGATGCCCATCCTCTTGGCCGTGACACCGACGATCAGCCCAGCCACGGGACCGGCAGGCTCAAAAATCGTGCTGAGCGCGCCCGCCCACAGCTTCCCGGCCGGCGCCGAGGTCGTGGCAAACTTCCAGGATTCGTCCAAGAACTATGCCGGGATCCTGATTGGCCGCGGCGCCATCTCGCAGGACGGATCCCTCAATTTTCCCCTGCGCTTGCCTGATGAAGCGACCGCCGGCCCCGCCCTGGTCTTTATCACCGTGAACGGTTCCTCAAGCTCCACCACCTTCATGGTACAGCCGTCGATCGAACTGAGCGCCGTTACCGTGCCCTCGGGAGGCGCCGTGGTGGTGACGGGGAGCGGCTTCTCGGGAGTCGGCGCTGTGACGTTCTCGATCAACGGTCAGGACGCCGATGTGTTAACGCGGGATGTCGTGGAAGTGGACGCCTTCGGTAGCTTCAGCGGTTTCGTATCCATTCCCGGCAACCTGCAAATCGGCACGGCGACCCTTTCGGCCACCGACGGCATCTACACGGCCACCACGCAAATCGGGATCGGCCCTACCCTGGGTCCCGCCAGTACAGCCCCGGTGTTGGGCAGCAGCGTCGCCGCCGGCCCCACGCCCACGCCCGTGATCAGCGGCCCGTTGGGGTCGGGCTCCAATTCCTCCGCCGTCCCACCCGCCCCGGTCGGTACAACCTCCGCTTATTTTGCCGAGGGTTTTACCGGTCAAGCGGCGACGAACGGGAAGGCAACCTACACCGAGTCGCTGGATTTTCTCAACGCGAATCCGGTCGAGGCCACGATCAGCATCACCTACGTAGTGCAGGGCGCTACCGCGCCCGTGGTGCTGCAACGGAGCATTCCGGCTGAGAGTGTCCTGCGTGAATCGGTAAATGACGACGTGGGGCCGGACAAGCAAGTATCAGCCGTCATCACCTCCCCCCAACAAGTGTTCGTTGGGCGGGTGATTGCTCGAGTCTCTGCTTCCGGCAAGCGGCTGGACAGCAGCGCCACGCAGCCCGTCGCCGCGCCGGTCCGCCAGAGGCTGTTTCCGGAGGGTTATACCGGCGCCACCTTCCAGGAGTATCTGACGGTGCTCAATCCTGGCGCCGGAGCCGCCACCGTGCGGGTAACCCTAGTTCCTCAGGGTGCCGCACCGGCTCATCCGAAAACCGTGACCGTCAAGGTGCCCGCCCTGAGCCGAAGCACGGTCAACGTCACGGGACTCAACGCGCGAAGCACCGCCAAGTCCGTGGGGTTGATCGTCAATAGCAATCAGCCAATCGTGGCCGAACGAGTGCTCTACTTCGGCAGTGGCAGTGGCTCGGGTAAGTTCGGGTCCACGGTAAGCAGCGGCATGGGTTCACCGGCCGGCGTTATGGGAGTCGTGGCAGCGGGCGGCGCCGCCCAGAACTTCGTCACAATGCTCAATCCCGCCTCGTCCGGCAAACCGGTGGCAGTCACCGCAAGCGTTGCCGATGCGACCGGGCAGCCGGTAGGGACGCCGAAGACACTCCACATTGCCGCCGGTACGCGGCAAACGTTCAGCGCGCCTCAAGCATCGGGTGCCACCGGCGGACCAACCAGCATCCTCCTCAACGCCTCGGGACCAATCGCCGCCGAGGCGGCCCAGTATTTTGGTGGGTCACCCAATGTCGGCAGCCATCCGGGCGTCGCCTATCTCGCTCAGGGCGCGGCGGCCCATACCGTCTACCTGGCCGATGTCTCGACCACGCTGGCCGACGAGACGCCAATCACCCGCACCGTGTATCTATACAATCCGAGCACGACGCCGATTACGGTCAACGCCTTCTATTTGGGGACGAGCGGCTCATCGTCGGCGTTGACCTATACCGTACCGCCGAGCGGCATTACTACCGTGGACGTGAATGGGGACGCGGGACTCCCCGCCGGCCCGCTTGGCGCCATATTCACGGTGAACACGTCAAGCGGCTCCTTGTTGGCGTCTTCGCTGGGCCTCACGGCGGATGGCCGATCGGCTACCGAGAGCGCGGGTATTCCGGGATCTTGAATACTATGACACCCCCCTGGCTCAGCCGATGTCACGATTCGTCCGAGCGGCGCATCGGGCACTTCACGGCACCGTACCCGTGAGGCCGAGCGTGCCGCGCTCAGTGCGGCAGGGCTGCTGGCCGCGCCGATTCCAGCTCCCGAGGGAGCGGTACTCCTCAGCGAGGAGGAGATCGCGCGAATCGGTGTGCTTCCCGAAGGTGCGCGACCCTCGGAGGCACTGGTGGCTGAGGACCGTGGAGATTGGTGAGTGCTCTCTTCGTCGACACCGGCGCGCTTGCCAAGCGCTACCTGGATGAGGCTGGATCGCCTTGGATGCGAAGCTTGCTCGCACCGACAGCGGGCAACGTGGTGGTTATCTCAGCTCTGACACAGGTTGAGATGGCCTTGCTCTTGCCCCTCGCGTACGCGAGGGCAGGCTAACCTATCCCCGGTGACGGCGCGGCCCGCCCTCGCGTTCGGCGAGGACGGCGCCCACGTCGTCGAGGGTGAGGCCGCGTGCCGCGAGGAGGACGAGGCTGTGGTAGAAGAGGTCGGCTACCTCGCCCGCCAGGTCGGCGGTTGAATGGTTCTTGGCGGCGATGATCGTCTCCGCCGCTTCCTCGCCGATCTTCCGCCCAATCCGGTCCACTCCCCTGTCCAGTAAGTGGTTGGTGTAGGAGCCCGGTTCGGGCGAGTCCTTGCGGCCCGCGATGATCGCCGCCAAATGGTCGAGCACCGCGCCGCCGCTCGGTGCGGGCACTGGATGGGCGCCCGCGGCCTCGATGGAGGCGGTGAAGCAGGAGCGAGCGCCGGTGTGGCAGGTTGGTCCGGCGGGAAGGGCGCGGACGAGTAGGGCATCGCCGTCGCAATCGGCCAGCACTTCGACCAGGCGTAGGTAATTGCCTGAAGTCTCTCCTTTGTGCCACAGGGCGGATCGACTGCGGCTCCAGAACCACACGTCACCGCTCTCGATGGTCCGGGCCAGGGCTTCGGCGTTCATGAAGCCAAG
>JAICHN010000069.1 GCA_025924845.1 Chloroflexota bacterium
AGGTAGAGGTCTTCGCCCAGGGCATTGAAGTGCGTGACGAACGGGCGAGCGTGAGCGCCGCCGTAGAGAGGCTGGAGCACGGGCGTCTCGACTTCCAGGAAGCCCCTGCCTTCCAGGAGGCGGCGCACGGTGGAAGTAAGGCGGGCCCGCGCCGTCAGGCGATCGAAGCTCTCGCGATTGGCAATCAGGTCGAGATACCGCTTGCGGTAGCGGACCTCGACATCGCTGACCCCGTGGAATTTATCGGGTAGAGGGCGGAGCGCCTTGGCAATGAGGCGGATTTCGCTCGCCTTCAGGGTTATCTCACCGGCCCGTGTGCGGAACATGTGTCCGGCAGCCCAAATAAAGTCCCCTGGATGTAGCCGCCTGAATAGCGCGTACTGCTCCTCACCGACCGCGTCTTGTCTGCAATAGACCTGGATGCGCCCGCTGCCATCCTGGATATGGGCAAAGCCTGCCTTGCCCTGCACTCGTTGAGTAACCATGCGCCCCGCCACCGAAATGACGGGCTGGGCGCCGATCTCGTCCTCGGGGAGTGAGGGGTCGAACGCCGCGAGCGCCGAGGCGGCATCATGGCTGCGCGAGACTCGGGGTGGATACGGATCGATACCCTGGCCACGCAGATCGTCAACCATCCGGCGGCGCGCGTCGAGTTCCTCTACTTCACTCATGCGGTCGGTTGATGTCCTCTTCGTTATAATGAGCATCGGCAATCATCACTCTATTCTACGGGATGTGTGGGAGACTGATGGCGCTCCTACCCGGATCGGGTACGGCGCGACGGACCGGACCGGTATGCAATTCGGCACTTTTCTTCGAGAGTGCTGGACACGAAGTACCCGTGTGCTAGACTGGGAACGGAAGAACTTCGGCTTGCCGGAGACCTGGATATCTGACCAATGTGCGGAACGGGCAAAACGTGACGGAATTTCGGGAGCGGCTGGCGGAAGATCTGAAGGAGGCGATGCGTACTCATGCCGAGCAGAGACGAGATACGATCCGCATGTTGAACGCCGCGCTGAAGAATGCGCAAATCGCCGCCATGCGGCCGTTGACCGACGACGAGGCGGAAGCCGTGCTGGTGAGCCAGGTGAAGCAGCGACGCGATTCGATAGACGCCTTTCGATCGGCCGGACGCGAGGATCTGGCGGCCAGGGAAGAGGCCGAGTTCGCCATTCTGTCCGCCTATTTGCCGCCGCCGCCAAGCAGCGAAGAACTTTCCCGAGCCATTGACGACGCAATCGCTTCCACGGGGGCCATGTCGCTTAAGGACATGGGGACTGTTGTGCGCGTGGTTTTAGAGCGATACGCGGGACGCGTGGACGGCAAGGAGGTAGCCCAGCAGGTGCGCGCCTCCCTCCGGGGTAAAGCCTGAACACGTCGGTGGAACGCATAGGCTCGGAGGGGCCGCGCTTAGTCGGTATCGCCGCGGCGGCACGGCGCCCGGTACCCTTGCCGCGCGCCGGAAGGACCGGTACGCCGCACGTCCTGGAGACGGTCCGCGCGATCATCATGGGTATCATTCTGGCCTGCGGCGTCACCTTCGTGTTGTTCCTGCCCGGCGTACTCAATTCACCGACCATCCAGGTTGGTGATGTCGCCCCCATTACCCTGCAGGCAGCAAAGGACTTCACGATCGTGGGCGGCGCGGCGACGGAACGCCAGCGACACCGAGCGGCTGACCGCGTACCTACGCAGTATAAGGCAATGGTCGGGCCGCAGAAGACAGCTCTGGCCCATGCCCGAGCCATGTTCACGGCAGCGCTCGCCCTCCGGGAGGGTGAATCGGCATCCGATGCGATCAAGGGCGGTGCTCCGGCCGACCTTTCCCGATTATCCGGAGGCTCCATCTCGGTTTCCGCGGCGGGCGCCCTCCTCAAGCTTAGCCCAAGGGCCATACGGAACGTACGTTCCTTGGTGACTGGGGCGCTCGAAGCAGCCCAAAAGCGTCCCCTTGACGCGACGCAGGCCCACGCCCTTCGCTTGTCATCGCCGTTCGCCCACGCGCCGGTGAGTGATGTGGTGCGCGCGCAGGCTACCACAATCTTCGCGTCCTTGCTCAGGCCGAATCGGGTAGCTGATTCGGCGCTCACCGCCGCCGCGCGGGCCGCGGCGACGGCGAAGATTGGCCCTGTCCACCTCCATTACCGGAAAGGGCAGGTGATTGTACGCCAGGGAGACATCGTCCAGACCGACACGATCACCGCGCTTAGTGCATCAGGATTGCTGGGCCGCAATGCCTCGTGGCAAACGCTGCTCGGCGATTTCCTCCTCGCGGCACTCGCCGCCGCGCTGCTCCATGGCTACCTGATAGCCTCGCGGAGTGCCGTATTGTGCCGACCGCGCCGACTGCTCCTCCTTGACATCCTCTTCCTGAGCGCCTGCCTGGGAGCGACGCTGGTCATGCAGGGGGGAGGCTCCTTACCCTACGTTTTTCCCGCCGCCGTGCTCGGCATCTTGTTGACGCTACTGATCGATTTTCCGCTCAGTTTGGTCGCGACCACCTTGTGGGCCTTCCTGGCGGGCTGGGAGATCGATGGCTCGGTGCTGATTGCCGGCTATTACCTGCTCACGGGCATGACGGGGGCCATGATGAGCCGAGGTACGCGTCGATCGAGCGAGTTCTTCGTGGCGGGCTTTGTTTCGGCGGGGGCTGGATTGGTCTACGTGCTGGCGGGCAGGTTGCTGGGCAACGGGGCCGATTGGCTGGGCACGGGCAGTGACGTGGCCGCCATCGCCTTGAGCGGGTTGCTGGCCTCGACCCTCACTCTGGGCAGCTTGGCCGCGCTGGGCCGTCTGTTCGGTGTCACCACGGCGCTCCATCTGCTCGAACTCAGCCATCCCAATCATCCATTGTTGCGCCGGTTGATGAACGAAGCGCCGGGCACTTTCCATCACAGCATGATGATCGGCACTCTCGCCGAGCGCGCCGCAGAGCTGATCGGCGCCGACCCCCTGGTAGTGCGAGTCATAGCCTACTTCCATGATATAGGTAAGCTTTCGCATCCGCTGAATTTCGCTGAGAATCAGGCAACCACGCCGAACATTCACGATCGCATTGAGCCGGAGGAAAGCGTCGCCCTCATCCTGGAGCACGTCTATGAAGGGGTACGCTTAGCGCGCGCTCATCATCTTCCCGAGGTGCTGGAAGATGGGATTTGGCAGCACCACGGGACCAACCTGGTCAGTTTCTTCTATCAGCAAGCGGTCGAGCAGCGCGGCGAGGGACAGGTACGGATCGAGGATTTCCGCTATCCCGGCCCCCGCCCCCAGTCACGCGAAATGGGCATACTGATGCTCGCCGATGGCGTCGAAGCGGCTGTACGCGCCTCACCGGGAGCGGACGCCGACCAAATTCGGTCGATCATTCACCGCCTCACGCAGGAGCGTTTGAACGACGGCCAGCTGGACGAGTGCGAGCTTACCTTGCGTGACCTGACGCTCATCGAAACCAGTTTTGCCATCGTCCTCCAGGGCATAACCCACAACCGGGTACGGTACCCTCGCGCCGCCCTCCCTGCCGTGGGGAGTCCATGAGCGAGGCGTCGAACGCGGACGCGGAGGCGACGACCTTCGTGGTGTTGGTGGGGGGCGCGCGGGCCGAGGATCGCTGGGTCGAGCAGGCGGAAAGGCTGGCCGGCGCGGCCTTGACCACCCTGGCCCAACGCGACATGGCACCGACGCGCGGTGAGCTCAGCGTGCTGCTGGTAGATGATGAGGAGATTCGGCGCTACAACCGCCTTTATCGGGGCAAGGACGCGCCGACCGATGTCCTGTCATTTGCCCAGCTTGAGGGCGAAGAACCCGGGATCACCGCCCTTCCGCCCGGTTTCCTAGTGCCCCTGGGCGATATCGTGGTTTCGATACCCCGTATGCGTGAGCAAGCAGCGGAGTACGGCCATGGGGAAGATCGCGAGTTTGGCTTCCTTCTGATCCACGGTCTACTGCACCTCCTCGGTTTTGACCATCAAGATGCCGATGACGCCAAGGGCATGCAGGAGATGGCCGAGGATCTGTTGGCAAGGGCCGCACTCTCGCGAGATACCGCGAGTGGCTAAGGGCAACCTGGCTTCGGCATTCATCTTCGCCTGGGAGGGCATAGCCTACGTGGTGCATACCCAGCGCAACATGCGTATTCATCTGGGGGTGGCGACCGTCGTGCTGCTCACCGCGGGAGCCTTGCGCGTATCGCGGATCGAGTTGGCCATTCTGCTCCTGTGCATCATGGCGGTTACGGCGCTGGAGATGTTGAATACGGTGGTGGAAGCAGCCGTCGATCTGGCTACGGAGGAGTATGACGCACGGGCAAAGGTCGCCAAGGACGTTGCCGCCGGCGCGGTCCTGGCCACATCGGTAGGCGCGGCGCTGATCGGCGTGCTTATCCTTGGGCCCCATCTGCTGCGAGTCCTGCCTCTGTCGCGGATCTGAGCTTCGGGGCCGAGGGCGAACGGCTCGCGGGGCCGGCGATCGCATTGCGACCCGCCGTGAGCATGTGACACCAATTGACGGCGAATGTCGTGTATAGTGAAGGCACGCGCCCCGCGAGGTATGGCGCGTGGCGGGGACGTGAGCGCGGGCTCTGTCGTGGAGCCTAGGCCCGTCTCACGCAGTAGGTGGGCAGGCAACCGATTCAGTACTCATAAGGGGTTTCTAGACAGCATGGTGGAAAGTAGGTACGGTCGTGGCCGCGCCGGCAAGTAGCGTGTCCAACCGTTCCCAGGGAATCGACGACGTTCCACTGGTCAGGCTCCTCAACGTCAGTAAGGCGTATGCCAACGGTACGGTTGCTCTTCGCGGTGTCGATCTTTCGGTTAGCCCTGGTGAATTCATCTCCCTGGTCGGGCCTTCCGGCTGCGGAAAATCGACTATTCTGCGTATCGTGGCCGGTTTGGGACCGGTATCGGCGGGGACGGTAAGCGTGGCCGGCCTCCCTCCGGAACGGGCGCGGCGAGAGCGTCAGGACATGGCCTTTGTCTTTCAGGACGCTACCCTGCTGCCGTGGCGTTCCGTGCTCCGCAACGTGGAGTTGCCGCTGCAGCTGCGGCGCATGCCGAGGACAGAGCGACGCGAGCGGGTGATGGACGCTCTGGAAACCGTCGGGCTTACCGGATTTGCCCGTGAATATCCGCGCCAGCTTTCCGGAGGCATGAAGATGCGGGTGTCGATCGCCCGCGCCCTGGTAGCCAGGCCAAAGCTGCTGCTGATGGACGAGCCGTTCGGCGCTCTGGACGAAATGACGCGGAGCAGGCTCAATGTGGAGTTGCTTCGCATCGTGGCCCTGGCCGGCTGGACGGTGCTGTTTGTCACTCACAACGTTTTCGAGGCGGTCTTTCTCTCAAGCAGAGTGGTGGTGATGAGTCCCCGCCCGGGCCGCATTGTGGCCGATCTGCCGATTGACCTGCCGCATCCTCGTGAACCCGAACTACGGACCAGCCTGGAGTTCAATATGGCAGTGGGTCGCGTTCTTTCCCACCTGCAGGAGGCTTAGATGGTGGAACAAGTGCGGCAGTTAGAAAAGGAAGGAGGGTGGGCGATTCCCGATCCGGTTGCGGAAATACCGGATGAGGCATTGATTCCGGTCAAAAGCCGGACCCGGACTATACTGGAGAACTGGTTACCGCCGATCGTGGGGCTGATCGTCTTACTCGTGGTGTGGATCGGCCTGATCCGTTGGAAAAATACGCCGCCCATTCTCGCCCCCTCGCCCGGCGACGTGATTAACGGGATGCGCGACAACTCAGGCGATTTGCTCATCGCACTGCGTTCAACGGCGCAGGACGCCTTCCTGGGGTTGGCGCTCAGCATCGTTTGCGGCGCCGGTCTGGCGATCATCATGTCGCAATCAAAGCTTCTGGAACGGGCCATCTTTCCCTACACCACGTTGGCGCAGACTATTCCCGTCTTCGCGATCGCCCCGCTCATCTATCAAATCGCGGGCAACGGGCATATCGCCATTGTGGAAGTGGCGCTAATCATCGCTATCTTTCCGATCATCGCGAACACGTCGCTCGGGCTGAGTTCGGTGGACTCCAGCCAGGTCAACCTGTTTCGCATGTATAATGCCTCCCGCCGGCAGGAACTGTGGCAACTTCGCCTCCCCTCGGCTGTCCCCTATATGCTGACCGGGATAAAGGTATCGAGTGGTCTGGCCATTATCGGCGCCATCGTCGGCCAATTCCTCCTGGGCAGCGGTGACCCGGATGGGGGCGGCCTCGGCTTCGAAATCCAGATTGCCAGTGCCCATGGTGACTGGGGCCTGTTGGGGGCGGGGGCGATCACCGCCGCGTTGCTGGGCATCACCGTATTTATCATTCTTGGCTTGTTGAGCGCGCTGGCGCTTCGCAACTGGCACGAGTCCGCCGTGTCTCATGAAAATTAAAGGAAGAGGATTTCACGACATGAAGCGTAGTCGGCTATTATCCGTCCTCGCTGTCGCGGCACTGCTCGTCGGTACTAAAGGGGCCATGCCCCAGGCAAGTCATGCGGCGGGTCCTTCGTACAATGTGTACATGAATTGGTTCCCCGAGGCCGAGGAGGGCGGGTACTACACAGCGGTCCGGCTCGGTCTCTACCAGAAAGCCGGCATCAACACTTCGATCAACGAGTTCTCGTACAGCATCAATAATACTATTCCCTTGGTAGTGGCAGGGAAGGCGGCGTTTGGCATGGCCAATGCCGATGAGGTGCTTCAATTCCGCTCCCACGGCGCCAAGGTCGTCGCGATCATGACCACGTACCAGACTAATCTGCAATGCATCCTCTGGCACGCCGAGGATAAATCGATCAAGACGCTGGCTGACCTGAGCAACCACAATCTGTATTACAGCTTCGGCGCCGGTTACGAGCCGTACCTGGTACAGAAGTATCATTACACCAATTTCCATACCTTCAAGTATCTGTTCACCTCCCGCGGCTTCGCGCTCGACAAGAAGGCCGTAAATCAATGCTTCATCACCTCGGAACCCTTCACCTGGAGCGAGCAAGGGCTTAAGATCAAGGCGGCGCTCATCGCATCGACGGGCTACAATCCGTACGGCGATTTGATCGTCACCTCGGAAGACATGATCGCCAAGCATCCCGACGTGGTGCGGGCCTTCGTCAAAGCCAGCGTGCAAGGCTGGACCACCTATCTGAATGACCCCAAAGAGGCTGCCGCCACCAACAAGTATCTCCTCACCGCGCCCGGCGCCAAGAACTTTGTGTTGAAGCCCTCGGAGGTTTCCTACAGCTACAACCAGGTGAAAAAACTGAACCTGATTGAAGGTGGGGACGCCGCTACCAAGGGGATCGGCACCATGAACCTGGCGCGCTGGACGACGCTGAAGCAGCAGTTGGTAAGCACCGGCCAGAAGGTCGGCTCGGTTGACGTCACCAAGAGCTTCACCACCAAGTTCCTGCCCCCCGTCAAGCACTCCGCCAAGCAGTGATCGCCACGATGGGGCGGTAGGCCGGGAGCACTTGCCCGGCTTGCCGCCTCATCTTGGATCGACCACACCCCGTTCAATAATGGAAGAGAGCAACGCACGGCATGGCTTCGGACTACGACGTGATCGTGATTGGCGGAGGTCATAACGGCCTCGTTTGCGCCGCCTACCTGGCCCAGGCCGGAGAGCGGGTGCTGGTGCTCGAGCGTCACGATGTAGCGGGCGGGTGCGTGGCCAGGGCCGATATTCCCGGTTTCCCCGAAGCGCGCGTGGATATCGGCGGTCTGGAGCATGGCGTATTCGCCAACTCGCCCGCCATGCGGGAGCTGAAGCTGGTCGATTTCGGCCTTTGCTATCTCGCTCGCGAACACGTCTACACCTTTCCTTTCGCGGACGGCCCTTCGTGGTGCCTGCACGGCGACCAAGCCAAAACCCAGGCGACCATCGCCACCTTTTCGCCGCGGGATGCCGAGTCATTCGGGCGCTTCGCCAAATTCAGCGCCGGTATACTGGATCTGCTTGGCGCGGTGAGCGATGGTCCGCCGCCCAGCCTCAACGACTTGGCCGCGCTGGCCGACGGAGGCGGCAAGTCGGGCGCGGTCCTTATGCACACGTTTCTATCCAGCCCCCGCCAGGTAGTGGATCGCTGGTTTGAGAGCGACTACGTGCGCGCCGGGTTGCTCAACTACTCCACTCATGCCCAAACACCGCCCTGGCAGCTGGGCTCCGGTTACAGCCCCTGCCTGGCCCTGGGCGGACAGGGCAGCGGCGGTAAACGTCCTCAAGGTGGAGGGCAGAGCCTGGTCCAGGCGCTGATGCGGTGCGTGGAGCACCACGGCGGCGTGATTCGCTGCGCGGCCCAGGTACAACGGATCCTTGTGCGGGAACGGCGGGCAGTTGGGGTTGAACTGGCGGGCGGGGAACAACTAAGCGCGGCGCATGCCGTAATCTCGGCCATCGACGCCAGGCGGGTGTTCACCCAACTGATGGATGCCGATTGCCAGCCCCCGGCCTTTCGCCGCGCCATGGAGCGGCTGACCAGCGGGCGGGACAATATCGGCGAGTTGAGCATGGCCTGCGTACTGAGTGAAACGCCGCGCTTCATCGACCGGACAAATAATGATGAAGGGCTCACCGGTGCCATCTGGCACTCAGGAACCGTAGCAGACGTGGAGAACGTCTTCCTGGATATCCGCCGAGGGAGGATTCCCGCCGTGCCGAACGCCATGTGGGCCGTACCGTCGATGCTTGACCCCAGTCTGGCCCCCGCCGGATGTCACGTCCTGTGGTTGGCGGCCTTCGTACCCTACGAAATGGCCGACGCCCGCACCTGGGATCAGGCAAAGGATGACGTCGCGGACCACTTCCTGGCCGCGTTGGGGCGCGTGGCGCCGAACCTGCCGGGCAGCGTGCGGGCACGACAGATCATGAGCCCTCTCGACTGGCAGCGGCGCACGGGAAATCTGTGCGGGAACGCCGATCATCTGGACACGGGAGTTGATCAGATGATCGGCAACCGGCCCAGCCCCCATCTCTCACGGTATCGCACCCCCATCCGTGCCCTCTACCTGACTGGCGCGGGCACCCATCCTGGTGGGGGGATCACCGGTAATCCGGGCCGCAATACGGCGCGAGAGTTTCTGCGCGACCGGGGCTTACTGTCCCGCCCAAGCCCACTACAACTGGGGAAACGGCTGGAACGCTTGCGCCGGCTCGCCGTTGCGGCGCGCACCCTGGCGGCGTCGCTCTAGCAGGAGGTTGGGACGCGCATGCAAGCAGATTTCGGATCTCCACCGTCGCCAACGTTCGACCTCCTCTTACGCTCGGCCAGGGTGGATGCCGGCCCGCCGGTGGACATCGGCATCCGGGCCGGGGCGATCGTCTCGATCGGATCGGCAGAGGCAGGTGAGGCGACGCATGAGCTGCGCCTTGATGGCCGGGTGGTGCTGCCCGCCTTCGTGGAGGCCCATACGCACCTCGATAAGAGTCTCACCTTTGCGTTGGCCTTAAATCAGAGCGGCACCCTCCACGAGGCAATCGAGCGCATGCACGAAGTCCAGGCAACGGATACGGCGGCATCCGTTTATCAGCGCGCCGCCGCCACCGCTCGCCAGTTTGTGGCGCAGGGAACGACCACCATTCGCACTCATGTCGATGTGAACCGCTTCACCCAATTACGCGGTGTGGAGGCCCTCCTCCGCCTTCGCGAAGATCTAAGCGGCCTGGCACGGCTGCAGCTGGTGGCCCTTACCCATCCGCTCTCGGGTGAGAACGGGTCCGTCAATCTCGCGTTGGTCGAGGAGGCGCTGCGCATGGGCGTGGATGCCCTAGGCGGCGCCCCTGCCCTCACCGATGACCCACGAGCGGAGATCGACCTGATCTTCGCGCTCGCCCTGCGGACCGGGAAGCCGATCGACCTGCACGTCGATGAGTCGGATACCCCGGCCGATTTCTGCTTGCCCTACCTGGCCAAGAAGACCATCGCCGAGCGCTATCAAGGCATGGTGACCGCCGGCCACTGCTGCTCTTTAGCGGCGGTGGACGACGACGCGGCGGCGCGGGCTATCGACCTGGTGCGCGAGGCGGGGATCGGGGTGGTCACGCTGCCCTCCGCCAATATGTACCTGCAAGGGCGGAGAGACATGGGATGTGTGCGGCGCGGCCTGACGCGGGTGGGCCAGCTGATTGCTTCCGGTGTGCCGGTGGCCTGCGGCTCGGACAATATTCGGGACCCGTTCAATCCTTTCGGCCGTCCCGATCAACTCCTGGTGGCGAATCTGCTGGCACACGCGGCGCATATGGGCAGTCCGACCGAGCAAGCGCGGGTTATAGAGGCGATCACGAGCATCCCCGCTCGCATGTTGGGCCTGGCGGAGACGACCATCGCGCCCGACCGGCCGGCGGACATGGTGGTGCTCGATACGGAGGATGCCGCGGGCATCCTCGCCGATGTTCCGGCCAGGCGGTTCGTCATCGCGAATGGAAAGCTGGTAGCGGAGACTCGCACAAGTACCTGGGTGCATAGCCCGGTGGCAGTGAGCTGAACTTGCCGGCACAATCAAGGGGCCGCGAACAAACTCCGGATCGATCGCGGCGGAACGCAGCGGTGAATACGTCGCCGACCGGGGGATGTTAGGTTCCGGCCCAGGGGGCCTGGGAGTACAGATGCCTCATTTTCCACATCGAACTGCCGCCTGGGCGGCGGTAATGATCCTGATCGTTGCTCTAGTTGGCGGGCGATCCGCGTCGGCCCAGGCCGATCAGGCGTACGCGGTCCGCGTACTGACCATCGGCGAGATCGCCCTGCCCAGCGCTCTCAACCCGCTCCTTGATACGCGCGAGTCCACGGCGGATGTCACCGACGCGATCTTTCAGAGCCTACTGGGCACTGATCCGCACGACGCGTTGGTCCCCGCCCTAGCTACCGGTTACACGGTAAGCAGTGATGGACGGCGCTATCAGTTTAGCCTGGATCCCAGGGCACGATGGCAAGATGGTGAGCCCGTCACGGCGGACGACGTGTTGTTCACTACGCGCCTGGTCCGCGATCCGAAGTTCCCAGCGGCCAATCGCTTTGGCTTTGGGTCCATCGCGAGCATCAGGGCGGACGGCCCCCTTACCGTCACCGTGACCCTGCATTCGGCCTACGCGCCGTTCCTGCGTGCCTTCGCGGGCACTCCCATTCTCCCCTCGCATGTTCTGGGGCCGATTCCCACCGATAAGATCGCGACCTACACCTACTTCAATCAACATCCGGTGGGCGATGGACCATACATGCTGGGCGGTATGGCAAACGGTAACAGCATTACCCTCACGGCCAATCCTCGGTACTTTCTCGGCACGCCGCGGATCGACCAATTGGTGTTCCGTGCGGAGGCAAGCGAGCAGGACGCCGAAGCGGCGCTGCGCGATGGATCCGTGCAATTGCTCGGCCCATCGGTGGGGATTACCCCGAGCAACCTGACCGACACGCTCCGTCATGGGGGAGGGCTCACGGCGTATTCCTCGCCGGGATATGGCTGGACGCATATCGACCTGATTGAAAGCGGATTTCTGCGAGACCACGTGGTCCGTCAGGCCCTGGCCTATGCCACGCCGCGACAGAAGATTATCTCAGACGTATTCAAGGGCCTGGTTACTCCGGCGAATGGCGACCAACCGCCCACCTCGCAGTTCTACCAGCCGACCATCGCCGACACCACTCCCTACAGTCCCACGCAGGTGCCCGTACTACTGAAGAAGCAAGGCTACCAACTGAAGAAGGGCCTTTGGGAAAAGTTTAAGCTTCCTCTACAAATCACCCTATGGACTGACAGTACCTGCGCTGATTGTCAGAGGGTGGCTTCCATTGTGGCCGCAAGTTGGACCACGGTAGGTATCTCCACCACAGTCCATACCGAGACGACGCGGAAGCTGTTCGGCTACCACGGGCCGCTCTATAATCCGGATCGCCTATTTAGCCAACAATTGAACGCGGTGCTGTATACCTGGTCCACGGCGGCCGAGCCGGACGACTCCTTTTACTGGGCATCGAACATGATTGTCAAGCCGGGGAATATGAGCGGTGGAAACTTTGACGGTTACAGCAACAAGGTGACCGACAAGCTGCTCAAGGAGGCGCTGATCGCCCCTACCGAGCAGCAGCGCATCGCGCTTTACGGTCAGATACAAACAGAACTGGCCCACGATCAGCCGGACATCTTTCTCTACTGGACCGAGCATTTTACCCTGGCTTCGACCACGCTGATCGGCTACCGGCCGAATGCATTCCGTTCAGGCGTGACCTGGAACGCCGCGGAATGGCGGCTCCGCTAGATCTCCTGCATCCTATGGCCCGGTCATTGGGCCTGCAGCCCCGCGGCTGTGCTCGTTTTTTTACGTGCCATGCCGCGATACACCGCCTCGAAGCGAGGCGCGAGGCGCGGCGTCGCCAGATGGGCCACGGCCTCGGCGCGAGCCAGGCGAGCGGAAGTCGATTCTTCGGCCGTTGTCTCCAGTACCTGGAGGAGTGCTGCCGCCAAGCGAAGCGGCGAGCGGTTTGCTACAACGGCGCCCAACCGAGGATCGCGCAGGAGAGGCCGAGCGATGCCGACCGGCGTCGAGACGACCGGCACGCCGCGGGCGAGAGATTCCACGACGGCAAGGCATTGCGCCTCGTGCCAAGAGGTAATCACGCTCAGCCGCGCGTTGCTTACCGCCGCCGCTACCTCTGCCTGGGACTGATAACCCAGGACCTCGACCCACTCCTCAAGGCCGCGGTCGGCAATGGCGTGCCGTGCCGCGGCGCCGTCGGTGCGTTCGCCGATCAAGGTCAGACTCACCTGGCTTCCTCGTTCCCGCAACAGCCGTACGGCGTCCAGCAACAAGACGTGACCCTTTACCGCACTCCATGAGGCCACACAGATTAACCGCCCTGGAAGAGGCGCGGCATGTGACGGAGCAAACAGCGATGGGTCGAAGCCGAGCGGCAGCGCCGTGATCCTGGAATCGAGCCAGGGATACCGGGCAACCAGCCGGGAGCGGGCATCATCGGATCCAACGCCGATCCGATCGGCGAGGTGCAGACTGAGCGACACCTGGGCCCGTTCGGCGCGACTGAGCTGGTTGCCGTAACCCGCCGAACGGACTGATGCCAGTTCCCCGCCACACACGCTTACGACGACGGGCACGCCGAGCAACCGCCCCGCCATGGCGGCGAGCATTCCCGCTTCGGTCGCCCAAAAGCCATGCAGCACCGCGAAAGGTGCGCGGCGATGGGCGAGTTGCAGGGCGTGAAGCACGCCGGCCCAGCGAGCCGCCGAGCGAGCACGGGACTGAAACCGGTTTCCTATAGGCGGTATGCCGAAGCTCGTGACCGGCACGCCGTCTACGGCGTATTCCTCATGGCGGAGCGGAAAACGCGCCGCATAGACATGGAGGTCATGCCGGCGAGCAAGCTCATGGGCCAGTCCAGTTAGGGCGGGGATACCCGGTTCGTCCTCCCGACCCTGATAGCCGGGGACGACCCAGCCGATGCGCATTGATTCAGCCATAGATCGTGTAGACGCCGGCCGTGGCGATGGGGGCCAGGCGCCGCAACTCAACCAGGCGCATCAGTGCTTGGTCGGGCGGTAGCCCGTGCCATTGACGCGCCAGGTTTCCCACATTCGCCACCGCCAACACACGGGGAGCATGAGCAAGCAGGGTCCAGTCGGCAGGGTCCAGGGCAGACAGATCGCGAAGCCGAACATGGTGACGATTGAGATCTCCGTAGTGATAGAGCGTCAGGGTCAGGTCAAAAGTGACGATGACGCTCCCCGAGGACGCGTGGTTCCGAAGCCAGGTCACCGCCGCCAGATCGGATACCTTGCCCTGGGCGAGCGCGGCAAGCGGCGCCTCACTGTTTGCCGACGCTATGGCAATAGCGCCCGCCCCCCAAAGCAGCCCCGCCGCCACGATGATCCCGGCATACCCCGGTCGCCGGCCTGATAAAAATCTGATCGTCCACACTAACCCAATTCCTTCCAGGATTGCCTGCGGAGGTTGGGCGATCAGGGCGAAGCGCGCGCTCTCGAACGGGACCCCGACCAGATAGATCGTGGGAGCAAGCCACCAGGTCGCCAGCAGACCTAGCCAGGGGCCGGTCGGCGCCATGCTCCATTCTCGATCGTCGCCAACGCCGCCGGGCTGCTCGAACAAGGTGACCGGGTTCAGCGGTTTCGGCCAATGCAGGCGACGAGGGACTTCGGGCCGCGACCGGAGCTCCCCCATATCCTCCGCTGGGTTAGCGCCGCGGCGCCATACTGGACTGCGGTCATCGACAGGTAGATTGTCATTCGCGGCACTGAATATGCGCCGGAACGGAACGGTGGGTCGTGGCACGCCGTTCCAGGCCAGAGCGAGTAGGCCAAGTGGTAGGAACGGGGCAAGGACCCAGGGCAGCGACTCCGGGGCAACCAGTGGGCGCAGCAAGTAGAAGGCCCCTACGCTATGCGCGTAGTGCTGCGTGCCGTCAGGGGTACTGAAGCTTGCCTGCCATACGTGCGCAAGATTCCATTCGGTGAGCCACTCATTGTTCAGCACGGGAGCACTGTAGCCCACCGAATAGATCAATTGTGGAGCGCCCGCCACGACTGCTCCGATCAGTCCGGCGAGCAGGCTGGGCGAGTCGGAACCGGGGCGGCGCCGCGCCAACCACCAATAGGCAGCGGGCGCGGCGACCAATGGTGCGTACTCGTAGCGAGTAGAGATCGCCAGGGCAAGAAAGACGCCGGCAAGGAACGAGCGGGCGAGCCGGTGAAATGACGCATCCTGTGAACTGGTCCAGAGCAAGAGTGCAGTCATGGCCCAGCACAGCGCGGGCGCGTCGGACATGATCGTGGTGCTTGCCTGCACCTGGAGGCCTGAGAATACGACAAGCATCGCCGCGCCTATCGAGGCGGCATGGCGTGCGTGTGGAGGCAGAATCGGCCGCGCGATACGCAGAGTAAGGGCGTAGGTGAGCGCCGTGACTGCCGTCCCACACCCCAGGGTCACCGCCTGAGCGGCATGCGCGGAGGCATGGCCCACCGTCCCGAAGGCAAGCGCCAGCAGGGCTGGATAGCCTAAGGGCCAGTAAAGGCGAGTGGGAGCCGGGAGCCAGGGCCAATGGTATTGCAGGGCGTGGTCATGCCAGAGGGCAAGGCCGTGATAATAGTAGGCGAAGCTGTCCTGGCCATATAGACCGTCGAACTCCAGCCGCTGCGTCACGAGCAGGCGGATCCCCAACGCCGTCCCCAGCGCGACCAAGAGCCCTATCACGTAGAGCGTCCTGTTCATGCCCACCTCCGCGGCAACCGACCAGGCACGACGGGCCTCCCAACCGGGCTATCGGCGTGACAAGCCGGCAAAGGCCGTCGGGCTCGGACCGGCTTACCCCGAGGCCGCTTTACCTTACGAGTTCCAAAGAGGTCGACTACAGATTGCCCGTGCCGCCTCATGCTGAAGGATAGCGCAGGCACGCTGGACAGGCGCTGCCGGCTTGTACGGTCGGTGCTGCGCTGCCAGGGCATCGAAGATGCCGGCGATGGTTCTCATTCGCGCCTGAACTGGAATCGCCTCGCCTGCGAATTGGCGCGGATATCCTGTACCATCCAGCTTTTCGTAGTAAGCTGCCGCGATATCGGGGACCGCCTGCGGGCCACGAGTCCAGGGAAGCTGAATCTAAAAAAGTTGAAGCTGTGTGACTGAATTTCTTCAATTCCCTCGTCGTCCAGGGTGCCCCGGTGTATGCGCAAACCGTGTAGTTCGGCTTCCAGCAAGACGGGTGCCGAAAGTAGCAGTTCTCGGCAATCATGGCTGCATACTGAAACCGGTTTCGGATCAGTTCGAGTTGCCGCTAATTGGCACAGATCCGGGGGGCATCTCACCTCCGGCATCGCTGCACGTGAGCGGGCCGCTGGAGAGGCACGGGAGCGCCGGCAACCCAGACGACAGAGAGCAGGAGGGAATGTGGCACATCGAGACAGATCGCTATGGCGGAGCGGGCAGGCGCCCCACCATAGCGATCTGTCTGGACAGGATCGACTGGCC
>JAICHN010000070.1 GCA_025924845.1 Chloroflexota bacterium
CAATATGCAGGTGTGAGGCACTCGATTTTCCGGTGCGTTAAGCAGTAATTGGAGCCTTCGATCCCGCTACAATGGCGACATGCACGTGATTTGCGCTCCCGATTCATTTAAAGGCAGCCTTTCCGCCCCGAAGGCGGCCGCCGCGATGGCGGCTGGTGTTTCCCGGGGCGCTCCCCGGTCGCGCGCCACGGTGCTTCCCCTGGCCGACGGCGGCGAGGGGACGGTCGCCGTTCTGGTCGGCGCTCGACAGGGACGCTTGGCATGGGTCGAAACGCGCGACCCGCTGGATCGGCCGATTAGAGCGGAGATCGGCCTGTTGGGCGATGGAGTGGTCGCGGCCGAGATGGCCTTGGCGTCCGGCCTACCCTTGCTGCGCCTGGATGAGCGCGACCCATTTCGCGCGAGCACCTTCGGTACCGGGCAGTTAATCCGCGCCGCCCTCGATCATGGGGCAAAAGAGATCATCCTCGGGGTAGGCGGCAGCGCCACGGTTGACGGCGGCGCCGGCGCCCTACAGGCCCTGGGCGCTCGCCTGCTCAATCAAGAAGGCCGGCCGATTCCTCCAGGCAATGCCGGTCTGGCGGATCTTGCCGCGATCGATCTCTCCACACTGGACCCGAGACTACGAGCCACACGACTTCGCGTGGCCTGCGACGTGCGCAATCCGTTGACTGGGCCGAACGGCGCCGCCGCCGTATTTGGCCCACAGAAGGGGGCTCGGCCGCCGGATATTCCGGTCCTGGATGCCAACCTGGCCCACCTGGCCGACATCCTGGCGCGCGACCTCGGCCTGGCCGTGGCCGACGTGCCCGGCATGGGGGCCGCGGGCGGACTCACGGCGGGCCTACTGGTGGTAGGGGGACGGGCCGAGTCCGGGATCGAGTTGGTCCTGGAAACGCTGGAGTTTGACCGGCGCCTGATCGATGCCGACCTGATCCTGACCGGCGAGGGAAGAATCGACCGGCAGTCGGCGCAGGGAAAGGTGATCAGCGGCGTGCTCGCGCACGCCGGACGAATCGGTGTTCCCGTTGTGGCGCTCGGGGGAAGCGTCCGGGCCGGCGAGTTGGGCGCCCTCTACGCGGCGGGACTGGCGGCGGCCTTTCCCATTACCGATGGTCCCCTGAGCTATAGTAAAGCCTTTGCCCGGGCCGAGAGCTTAATGCAGCAGGCCGGAGAGCGAGTGGTGCGGCTCTGGCTTGCCGCTCAGCGCCACGCGGGCGCGCCGGATCGAAGAGAGGATAAACGATGACTACGAGGGTTGGCCGTTATAGCCGGGAAACCGGTGAAACGACGGTGTCGGTAACCTGGAATCTCGACGGCGCGGGCGCCGCGCAAGTCGACACGGGAGTCGGCTTCCTGGATCACATGTTGCATCTGCTGGCCCATCACGGGTTATTCGACCTGACGGTCCAGGCCAGGGGTGACCTGCATGTGGATGCCCATCATACCGTGGAGGATACCGGCCTAGCCATGGGGAGCGCCTTCCTCGAGGCTCTGGGGGACCGGCGCGGCATCACCCGCATGGCCCATGCGATCGTCCCCATGGATGAGGCGCTGGCCCTTGTGGCGGTAGATCTCTCCGGCAGGCCCTATGCCGTGCTGGATATTCCCTTCAACGGGCCCGCGCTCGGTACCCTTCCTACCGAGATGGTGCCTCATTTCTTTCACTCCTTCGCCGGCGAGGCCCGGTGCAATCTCCACGCTCGCCTGCTGACCGGCGAGAACGATCATCACCGAGTTGAGGCCGTGTTTAAGGGGTTGGGGCGAGCCCTTTATGCCGCCACGCGTATCGATCCGGCACGGGGCGATCGCGTACCCAGTACCAAGGGCGTGCTGTAGCGGAGGGACTTTACACCGCCGGCACACAATGCGGCGCCAAAGCCTGTACCCTATATGGCAGTGAATGTCGCCTCGTACTTATGATCCCAGGGAGACCGATGACCGCCCCCAGCCCCTCCGCGCACCGCGAAACCATCGTCATTCTCGATTTCGGCGCCCAATATAGCCGGTTGATTGCTCGGCGAATCCGCGAGTGCAACGTCTACTGTGAACTGCTGCCCGCTGGAACGCCATGGGAGCAAATCGCCGCCCTGCAGCCCTGTGGTTTCGTGCTCTCCGGCGGTCCGTACAGTGTCTATGATCCCACCGCCCCCCTCGCTCCGGTCGAAGTGCTACACAGTGGACTGCCTATACTGGGCATATGCTACGGCATGCATTTACTCGGCCAACAATTGGGCGGCTCGATTATCGGCAGTGAGCAGCGCGAGTACGGCCCGGCCGAAATCGAACAGGTTGAGGCGCATCCTATTCTGGCCGGACTCCCCGAGCGCTTTAAGGTCTGGATGAGCCACGGTGACTCAGTGGGGACGCTGCCCCCCGGCTTCCGCGTGATCGGGCGCACCGAGACAACGCCGACCGCGGCCATCGCCGATCAGCAGGGCCGAATCGGCGTGCAATTCCACCCGGAAGTAGTACATACGCCGCAAGGCGGTCGGATTCTCCGCAACTTTGTGCGCGACATCTGTGGCTGCGCGGGCGATTGGACGCCGGCCAACGTGATTACCGAAGCGGTGGATCACATCCGGACCCAGGTGGGCGACGGTAGAGTCCTGTGCGCGTTGAGCGGCGGAGTAGACAGCGCCGTGGCGGCGACGCTCATTTCGCGGGCGATCGGGGATCGGCTGATTTGCGTTTTCGTGGACAATGGGCTGTTGCGCCAGGACGAAGGGTCGCAGTTGCTGGCGATCTTCGATCGCGAGCTTCATATTCGGGTCGAGCACGCCGATGCCCATGAGCGTTTCCTTCTGGCGCTGGCCGGGGTGGAAGACCCCGAGCAAAAGCGGAAGATCATCGGGCGCACCTTCGTCGAGGTTTTTCAGGCCGAGGCGGCGCGAATCCGGCGGGAGTTCGGCGAGATACGCTTTCTGGCCCAGGGCACGCTCTATCCGGACGTCATCGAAAGCAGCAGCCGCGAGACCGGTCACGCGGCGCGCATTAAGACCCATCATAACGTGGGTGGTTTGCCCGAAGATATGCCGTTCGCCCTGGTCGAGCCGCTGCGCTACCTGTTCAAGGATGAGGTGCGCAAAGTGGGACTGGCCCTTGGTCTACCTGAGAGCATGATCTTTCGCCAACCCTTCCCCGGACCCGGCCTGGCCGTGCGTATCCTGGGCGAGGTCACCGAAGAGCGTCTCCGCGTCTTGCGCGAAGCGGACCATATCGTGGTCTCCGAGATCAAGCGGGCCGGCTTGTACCGGGAGATCTGGCAGTCCTTCGCCGTACTCACCCCGATCAAAAGCGTCGGCGTCATGGGCGACTACCGCACCTATGCGAACGTGCTGGCGATCCGGGCCGTGACCAGCGACGACGCGATGACGGCCGACTGGGCGCGCCTGCCGTACGATCTGCTGGAGAAAATCTCCAACCGATTGGTCAATGAGATACCGGCGGTCAATCGGGTGGTCTACGACATCAGTTCGAAGCCTCCGGCCACGATCGAGTGGGAATAAGCCCGTGAAGGCACTGGTCGTCGGGAGTGGCGGCGCTGAACATGCGCTGGCCTGGAAGTTGGTCAAAAGCCCCGCCGTCAGCGTGCAGTATGCCGCGCCCGGCAACTACGGTACCCACCTGGTTGGGGTCAACGTGAATATCTCTCCCACCGACCCCGAAAGGCTCGCCGTATGGGCCGCGGAGAACGCCATTGATCTGACCATCGCGAATGATCCGGCGGCTCTGAACTATGGGACGGTCGATGTGTTCCGCGAACGCGGCCTCCGGGTGCTTGGTCCAACGCGAGCCGAGGCGCGTCTGGAGACGAGTAAGGTCTGGGCAAAGGAGTTCCTGAGTCGCCACGACATTCCCACCCCGGCGGCCCGAATGTTCACCGAGTTCGAGGAAGCCGCGTCCTACCTGTCGACCGCTTCCTATCCGCTAGTCGTCAAGACCGACCAACCGGGAACTGCCGAAAATGTACGGATCGCGCCCAGTCACGAGGTAGCCCAGAACGTAGTGCGCGGGATGCTCGCGCCGGGGAGGCGGGAACGCGCCGCGACCGTTCTGATCGAGGACTACGTGGAGGGACGGGAGTGTACTCTCCTGGCGCTCACCGACGGACAGACCACGCTCGCCCTGGGCACCGCCCTCATCTATACGCGCCTGGACCGTGAAAGCCCAAGCACCGTTACCATGGGCATGGGCGCAATCTCTCCGGCCCCCGTCGATGAGCGCGAGATCGAAGAGATTATGTATCGGATTATTCGCCCGGTACTCGCCGCCCTCGCCCAGGAAGCCGGCCCATACTGTGGCCCGATCGGCGCCCGCGTCGTCCTGACCAGAGGCGGCCCCCTGGTGCTGAGCCTCCAGATGCGCTTCGGCGATCCGGAGGCCCAGGTCATTCTGCCCCGGCTGCAGGACGACCTGTATATCCTGGCCGACGCCGCGATTGACGGCGCCCTGCATGATATCGTCCCCCCGACCCTGACTGCCGAGGTCGCCTGCGGTGTGGTCGTGGCTTCGGCCGGCTATCCCGACCAATTTGAAACGGGCTACGGCATCCTCGGCCTGGGTGAAACAGGCGGATCGGCCACCACCTTTCATGGCGGCACGCGCGACCCCTATCAGAAGCCGGGTGACCTCATCATACCCGTCTACGATCGCGCCTCGTCGGGCCGAATCGGCCGGGCCGGAGGACTTAGCTCCTGGATTCTTCCGTCGCGGTCCCGTTCCAAGCAGCTTGATACTCAGGCACAGCGTGTCTCACGCGACCCCTACAGCCAGGTTGTCACCTCGGAAGGCCGAGTACTTACCGTCGTGGGGAATGGGAAGATGCTTGCCGACGCGCGCCGTAATGCCTATCGTGCAGTGGAGCGGGTCTCATTCACCGGCTGCTGGAGTCGATCCGATATCGGCGACGAGCCTATCGGGCCGGCGCGATGATGCGACGCGTTCTGCCTGCCTGTGCCCTGGCCTTGGCCCTGGCCCTGTTCATCGGTAACGCCGCGCCAGGCAGCGCCGCCCCCCGCGTCGAACAGAGTTTCGGTAGCCTGGATCACTCGGTAATCTACGATGACGGACGGCAGATTGTCCTGATTCCCGCCTCGGGTAGCGGACCTGTAGGGCTGGCCGACCTCAGTCCCAGTCCCTCTGCCTTTAAGCGCCCCCGCTACGCCGGATGGCAGTTCACATATTATGACAACGGCTACCAGCTAGGCGACATCTTTGGCCATCGTCACGCCATCACCCCACCCCTCGCAAGCGGTGAGCAGGTGTTCGACGTGTGGCCCTCGCCCGATGGCCAATATCTTGCCTGGCAGTTCGTCACGCCCGGTACGGTGGGCGGGTTGAACATCAACATGGCGGCATCGCGTATTGTGATCACCGACCAGCAGGGTGGACATGTCCGTGTCTTGCTGCAACAGGCAGCCGGCGCGGCCTACGGCGATATTCCGATTATCTACGGCTGGCGCACCGGCAGTCCTCCCACCCTCCTCGTGCAGACGTCGTATGCATCGACCGGCATGTTCGGCCTCCATCGCGGCCTTGAGGAATTCGATCCGGCGGTGGCCGATATGGTGGGCGACTTTTTCCCACCCCTGGCCGACAACACCCTGCCCACGGGCGAGGTACTCGGCGTAAGCCCGAGCGGCCAAACCGCCGTCTTCGCCACTGCCGACGCCTTGCTTCCTTCCGGCGAGGGAAAGTTTCCGGCGGCGATCAGCATTATGCGGCTCCCGTCCCGGCGGATCACGGCCATCGACCTCGCTTCCAACTATCACGACAAAGCGGGCAAAAAATATCCCGCGCCGCTTACCACGGTGTTTAGTCGCCAGGCG
The DNA here is from genome assembly GCA_025924845.1 of Chloroflexota bacterium. The sequence goes on from JAICHN010000070.1 coordinate 5,832, forward strand.
TTTATTTCTCCGGACGACACGCGGATCGCCTATACTCGCGAGGATGTGGTCTACCCTAAGCGAGCGGCGGCGCCCTTGCTTCGACCGATCGCCATGGTGGCCAACCTGGACGGCACGAGCAAGGCGACCATCAGTCTGGACGACAGGGTGATGGGGTGGAAAGATGCCGGAACGCTGATCGTAAGCCGCGAAAACACGGCGGCCGATGGGCTTTACTCACTGGACGTGACCTCCAGGGTCCGCACGCTGCTGGTACGGGGAAAGAATCTTCGCGTTGACGGGATCGTGCCCTGAGCCGGGGCGGCAGAAGGGCTACGCTCGTATGCCGCGCCCTATCCTGGCTTCCCGGTCCATGGTATGAGAGAATCCATGTGGAATACGCTTCGGTTTGGACGCGCGTGACGCCAGGGAGGATGAGATGGCGATTACAGGGCAAGGGATCGTAGCTCGCAAGGTTGGAGCGCCGGTGGAGGTCGAGGAGCTTACGATCGACCCACCTGGACCGGGCGAAGTGTTGGTGCGCCTCCTGGCTACCGGAGTCTGCCACACGGATCTGCACATCAGAAACGGCATGGCCGGCGACCTGCCCGTCTTACTTGGGCATGAGGGGACCGGCATTGTCGAGCAGGTAGGCGAGGGCGTGCGCCTACCCAAGGTAGGGGACAAGGTGATTCTGGCCTGGCGCGCCCCCTGCGGGATCTGCCGCTTTTGTCGCATGGGCCTGCTCCACCTTTGCTCCGACAGCCTGAAGGCCGTGCCCCGCATGCACACGCGCGACGGCTTGACTCCCACCCCAGCCCTGGACCTTGGCACCTTCTGCACGCACACGGTAGTACACAGCGCACGCACCGTGGTCATTCCTCCTGACGCCCCTGCCGCGCAGACATGCCTGATCGGCTGCGGCGTGATGACCGGAGTGGGTGCCGCACTCTATTCGGCGGAGGTGCGACGCGACGCGACGGTGGCCGTCTTCGGCTGCGGCGGCGTGGGTGTGAACGTGATCCAGGGCACGCGATTGGCGCACGCGCGCACGATTATCGCCGTGGACGTGGAGGAACGGAAACTCAACTGGGCGAAACAGTTCGGCGCCACCCACACCGTAAACGCCGCCAAAACGGATCCTGTAGCCGCTATCAAGGAAATCAACGGCGGCCTGGGAGTGGACTACACCTTCGAGTGCATTGGTCTGCCCCAAACGCTGCTGCAGGCGCTGAGCGCGCGCGGCCACGCGGGCGTTACCGTCCTGATTGGCGTACCCGGCCCCGGTCCTGTCCTCAACCTTCCCCTACAAAGCTTCTTCGACAGCGGCGGATCGTTGCGCATTAGCTGGTACGGGGATTGCTTACCCAGCCGCGACTTCCCCATGCTCACCGACTGGTACAGCAAGGGCACCTTGCAACTCGACGAGTTGGTTACCCAGCGGATCCAGTTGCATGAGGTCGAGGAGGCGTTCGGGGCCATGCAGCGCGGCGAGACGCTCCGCTCGGTGGTAATCTTTCCCGAATAGGGAAAGGGAAGTGCTGGGGTCGGCGCACGCCGGCGCCCCGACCCCAGCAGGAAGACTCAGTCCTCGGCGAGACCGTACCGCGCCTTTAGCCGACGAAGTTCCGCCTCGGCGGCATCGGCTCGGGCAGCCTCATGGGCGGCTGCCTCTTCGTCCGTGAGCAACATACGCCCATCCGCGTCCCGTACACGGAGGCGGTTCCTATCTACAAAGAATCGAAGTCCCCCAAATACGTCGCTCCGTAACTCACCATCCGCGTCGGCTTGCCAGGTACCCCAGTTCCCCTCGGCATTCCGCTGGTATCCAAGGAGCTGGGGCCCTGGATCTTCGCACTCAGGGGCGAAGATCAGGTATTCGCGCACGCCCATTCTGTCATACAGGACGGGCTTGTACTCGGCATCCTGGGTCTAACTCTCCTGAGTCGCCACTTCAAGCACGAACAGAGGCAGCGCTCCCTCCTCTTCCACGTTCCAGGAGCGTCGCTCATGATCGTCAGTCTCAGCCATCAACAAATCAGGCCCTGGATTCACCTCCCGGGGAGAAAGTTGGTGAGGCACCATCACGGCTGATTCTACCCCCAGGTACCAGCGGAGTCTATGCTCGTGTTGGTAGCGACGAAGGGCCGAAACGAGCAGCACGATTATATGCCAATGATAATCGGGCTTGGCCGGCGGCGGCGGCGGATCTCCGTCATTCGGTACCGTCAACAAGAACCATTCAAGATCGCTGTATGGAGTAACAGGATCCAACTTCATCGGGATTATCCTCCGGCATCCCGCTCACAGCTTATCCAGGTTCACCACGATCGCCTCCTGCGTGGTGCGCGCGATCACCACGACGGCCTCCTCGTCGGGCGATGGGTTCGCCTCAATGTGATGAACGTAGGGCGGCACGTAGACGAAATCGCCGGGAGCGGTTTCTACGCGCACCTCATGATCATCCTCTTGATAGATAAATACCGGTTTGCCCGAGACGACGAAAATGCCGGTCTCCGAGTGGCCATGATGATGAGCGCTCGAACTGCTCGCGGGCGCCACATGCGTTTGCCCCATCCACAGTGCGTCTGCCCCAACTGAATTACCGGAGATCGCTGCCAGACGGGTCATCCCCGAGGTCTGTGCGGTGGCCCCGGTGAGGCTGCCCGCGCGGATATGATGCAAACGGTTGCCCTGCTCTGCCATGATGTCGTATCCCTTCCATGATGCGCCAAGTCCGGCGCCAACCGTCCCTTCATGTCACGGATCCCAGCGTACATGAATTGGTGGAGGCCGCGCCCCTATGCAGGCGTTATCCCAGACGCGCCTAAGGACAAGTACGCCGGCACAAAGAGAAGTACACTTCTTCGGGCGTGCCACACCTCTGCCCAAGTATGGCCCCGACTTTACCGCCGCTGTACCCTGAAACATATGGCTGAAGCAGCGCCCGAAACACTGTCCGGCACGGTTGAGCGGATCACCTTCTATAACCCTGAGAATGGGTTTAGCGTGGTGAAAGTGCGCGTGCGCGGCAAGCGCGACCCCATTGCCGTGGTCGGTACCCTGCCCGCCTGTCAACCGGGTGAGATCCTGGTCCTTGAAGGCAGATGGCGCATCGACTCACGGCACGGCGCCCAATTTCAACCGACTCGGGCCGAGATTAGCCGCCCAACCGACGCCGACGGGATCGTACGTTACCTGGGCTCCGGCCTGATTCGCCAGATCGGGCCGGTGCTGGCTAAACGTATCGTGGCCGCCTTTGGCGAACGCACCCTGGAGGTGTTGGACGCTACACCCGAGCGGGTGCGTGAGGTGCCCGGCATCGGTTTCCGGCGGGCCGAAGCGATTGGCGCCGCCTGGATCGAGCACCGCGCCTTGCGCGGCATCGTGGCATTCCTGAGTGCCCATGCCCTGGACACCCGATACGCGCCGCGCCTGCTCAAAGCATACGGCGCCGAGGCGCCCCGTATTCTGGCGGCGAATCCCTACCGGCTGGTGGCGGAGGTGCCCGGGCTCGGCTTTGCCGCCGCCGACCGCCTGGGACATGACATCGGGGTCCGCGCCACCTCGCCGTCCCGCCTCCAGGCCGCCGTACATGCCGCGCTGCTTCGCGCGGCCGAACAGGGTCATACCAGGCAGCGACGCGCCGATCTGGTTGCCGCGGCGGCCGGCAGCGCTGATGCCGATCCGCGCCTCATCGAAGCCGCCATCGCCCAGCACCTAACCGCCGGAACGCTCTCCCTGGGCGCCGGTCACGAGAGTACCGCCGGCGCTGCCGCTCCTCCTATCCTCGTCCCCAGCGGGGGCGTACTACAGGTGTTCGAGCCGCCCCCACTCGTTGCCGCGGTCCACGACGACTCTTCGATTGGCCTGAGAGGCCTGGTGCGGGCCGAGGAAGATCTGGCAGCCAGACTCCTCGGTCTGGCCCAGCGACCGGGCTTCGAGGCCGACGCGGTAGATCGCCTGCTCGCCAGGGACGAGGGCGCGCAGTCGCTTTCGGACGAGCAGCGAGCCGCCGTACGCGCCGCCGCGTGCGCGGGCTGCTTCGTGCTGACCGGTGGACCAGGAGTCGGCAAGACCACTACCACGCGCGTGCTGGCCCGCTGCTTGGTCGAACTGGGAGCATCGGTTGCCCTGGCCGCCCCTACCGGCAAGGCGGCCAAGCGCATGAGCGAGGTCGTGGGCCTGCCGGCTCGCACCCTGCACCGCTTGCTTGGCTCCGGCCCCAAGGGATTTCAACATGGCCCAAGCGACCCGCTCCCGTACGACGTGGTCATTGTGGACGAATCCAGCATGCTGGACACCAGCTTGGCCCGTTCCCTGGTTCGGGCCATCGGCCCGCGCGGCCGGCTCATTCTGGTTGGGGACGCCGACCAGTTGCCCAGCGTAGGCCCCGGCCAGGTACTGCGCGACCTGCTGGCCGCCGACCGGGTGCCCACCGTGCATCTGACCACCGTGTTCCGCCAGGCGGCGCGCAGCCGCATCGTAACCAACGCGCATCGAATCCGCGAAGGACTGCTTCCGGAGTTCGAGCCGGCTGCCGGCCTGGCGCATGGCGCCGATTGTGTGTTCGTAAGCGCCGCTTCGGCCCAGGTGGCCCAGGTAGGTGCCTTGTGGGCGGCGAAACTGCTGCCGCGCGCCCTGGACGTGCCGGCCGACGAGGTTCAGGCATTGGCCCCGCTCACCCGCGTGTGTCAGTCCCTCAACAGCACGCTGCAAGCACGGCTGAACCCGGCGGGCGGCCAGCCCGAGCTGGCGCACGGCGCTCTACCGCTGCGGGTCGGCGATCGGGTGATTCAGACGCGTAACAACTACGATCTCGGCGTGTTCAACGGAGACAGTGGGATCCTCGCCCAAATCTCCGGCGACACCTTGCGTGTAGACTTTGGCGATGGAAGGCTGGTGGATTATGCACCGATTGACGCCATCGATCTCGATCATGCTTATTGCCTGACCGTCCATCGCGCCCAGGGCAGTGAATGGCCGGGCGTGGTGCTGCTCGCCTCTTCGTCGTTCGGACCTATGTTGTCACGCAGCCTCCTCTACACCGCGCTCACCCGGGCCCGCCGTGCCGTGGTGGTAGTGGGTGATATGGACGCTGTAGCCCGCGCCGTGCGGGAGACGCGCGACCAGCGGCGCCAAACCGGCCTCCCGACCTTGCTGGCGGCATCGGCTCCCGCGATCGGCGCCGCCGTATGAGGTGGGTGCGCCTCACCTTGGATATTGTTGGGGAAGTCGCCCGAGTATTGGCCTCGCGCTCCCGGTGGCCCGCATTGCGGAAAGTCTGGGCATTTCGCCAACAGTATCACGATTGTGGGCGAGGCCGCGCCGTCCTCTGAAATATGCGACACTATACCCCATGCAACATGGCCCCTCCCCCGCCCTCGCCGTCCCATGCCGGCGCGACCACTGACCACGCCCAGCGGCGGTGACCGAGGTTCCCCCGGCGCACCGAACCGCGAACCCTACGGTGAGGTGGTGCGTCGCTACCTGCAGTTGCGCGACGAGCATCCCGGCGTATTGCTGTTGTTCCGGGTCGGTTCGTTCTACGAGATTTTTTTCGACGACGCGGAGTTAGTGTCCGGCTTGCTCGGGCTCAAGCTCGGCGAACGGCCTTCGGGCGGCTCCGCCCCGCCTGTCCCTCAATGCGGCTTTACGCGGCATGCCCTGCAGAGCTTTCTGGCCCGCCTGCTCAACCAGGGCTATCGCGTGGCCGTCTGCGAGGAAGGTGAGGAGGAGCAGGACGAAGGACCGCGCCGCCGGGATATTGTGCGAACCCTGACCCCCGGCACCGTTACCGATCCGCAGCTACTCCGCGAGGACCGCCCCACCTATCTAGCCGCCGTCGCCGGTGCCACGCAGGGTCGATCCGGACTGGCCTGGGCCGATCTGGCCGGTGGTGAGTTCAAAGCGGGCGAGTTCGATCCGGAAGATGTCGCGGCGGAGATTCAACGGCTTGATCCGGCCGAAATCCTCGTTTCCAGCGATAGTATGCTGCCCGAAGGTATGCTTGGCCCGCACGCCGTAACCCCAGTCGGACCCGGCATCGACGCCGACACCGCGTTGCGCCGTGCCTTCCCAACCGCCGATCTGAGCGGGCTGCCCCAGGCCGCTGCCGCGGCGGGGCTGATCGCGGGCTACCTGGAAGCAACGCGCGTCCCCCTGGACAGCATCGCCATCGAGGCACCCCAGCGAACCGACGCCCAGGACGGGATGCGCCTCGATGCCGCGACGCAGCGGCACCTCGAGATCGTGGAGACCGAGCGCGGACGATCCCGGGAGGGCAGTCTACTTGGCGTGATTGACCGTACCTGCACCCCCATGGGACGGAGGATGTTGCGTCAGTGGTTGCTCCATCCGCTCAACGACTTGACCAAGATCCAGGTGCGTCAGCGCCTGATCGGGGAATTGAGCGAAAACTCGCCGCTCCGCGCCACGCTTGCGGCCCATCTCCAGGCAATGCCCGATCTCGAGCGCCTGGCCGGGCGTGCCGCGACCGGCGCCGCCTCGGTAGATGACTTGCGAACCCTCGCTGCCGCTGCCGCCGAGGTTCCCGCCCTGGTGCGAACCGTCCGCGATTGCCGCTCGGTATTCCTGCGGTCTTTGGGCAAAGAGCGGCGTGCCCTGGCGGCGTTCGCCGTACGCGCGGAAGCCATCCTCGCCTCTCCGGCCTCGGAAGAGCCGGTACGGGCGTCCGCTGGACAGGCGCTGGCCGAGGCCGTGCGCCGGAAGCACGAGGCATTGACCTGGCAGGCCCACTATCTGGCTGGTCTGCGTCGCCTTCCCGGCCTGACCAAGCTCAAGCTGGAACGCACGAGTAGCCAGGGCCTTTTTCTCGAAGTGCCGGCCAACACCCCGGTGCCCAAGGATTGGCAACGACGGGGCGGCCTACAACGCGTTGAACGCTATACGACGACTGAACTGAACGCCCACGCCGACCTCCTCGCCGAGGCGGAAGCCACCGTGGCCGCCGAGACGAACAGCCTACTGAGCGAACTGCGGAACGACGCGGCTGCCGCGGCGGCGGAAGCCCGCGACCTCGCCAAACGACTCGCCGCGCTCGATGCCCTGCTCTCCCTGGCGATTGTCGCCGATGAGCGTGGATGGAAGGAGCCGAAGATGGCGGACGATGATCTGCTGGTGATCGAGGGGGGCCGTCACCCTGTAATCGAGGCTATGGTGTCCTCCTATCAGGCCAATGACCTCCGCCTCCAGGGGTGCGGAGAAAAGGATCAGGTAGTTGTGCTCACCGGCCCCAACATGGCAGGGAAGAGCACCTGGATGCGACAGGCGGCCCTGATCGTGCTTCTGGCCCAGGTGGGGAGCCGTGTCCCGGCCCGGTTCGCTCATGTAGGGCTGGTGGATGCCGTCTTTACCCGAATCGGCGCCGGTGATGACCTGGCGGGCGGTCGTTCCACGTTCATGATGGAAATGCTGGAAACGGCCTCGGTCCTGAAAAGCGCCACCGACCGCAGCCTGGTCATACTGGATGAGATTGGACGCGGCACCAGTACGCACGACGGTATGGCGATCGCCTGGGCGGTCGTGGAGCATCTGGCGCGGGGCCCGGCCAGGCCCCGGGTGATCGCCGCCACGCACTATCACGAGTTGGCGGCCCTCCATGAGGTGTATCCCCAGGTGACCCTGGCCCAAGCCGTGGCGGAAGAGCACGAGGACGGAGTGACCTTTCCCCATCGAATCGAGCCGGGCGCCGCCGATCGCAGTTTCGGCATCGAGGTGGCCCGCCTGGCCGGGCTTCCCACGGCGGTTTTGACGCGGGCGCGGGCCGTAGCCGATGCGATTGAGCCGCTCGGGGTCGAAGTCACACGGCGGCTGGGCGAGGTGACCGGCGCTCGGTAAATGGGGAAAGCGGCCCGATCCGAATCGGGCCGCTTCCCTCACCTTTAGAGCGGTCGCATGTGCTCCAGATGCTGGCTGATGTCGATAAACGTATCAGCAACGTTGACCAATTCGGTGGAAACGTTCGAGGCGAAGGCGACCACCTCAACCCGTACGCCCTGGCTCTGGATATGCTCAATCACGCTCTCGAAATCACTGTCTCCGGAGACGAGGACTACGATATCCAATCGTTCCGCCATGGTCAGGATGTCGAGGGCAAGCTCAATATCGAAATTGCCCTTGGCGCTGCCATCGGAAAAGCGCTTGAGCGGCTTGGTGATCAGCTTGTACCCGGCCCGAAGGAAAGGAGCGACGAAGCGCTGCGTCTCATAGCGAATCCCCTCCCTCACGTCGTCGATAATGGGCGAATAGGAGAGGGCGTGGACCAGTTGCCGATCGCGCGAGAGGTACTTTAACATCCGCCCGTAATCGATCGTGACGCGGGCGTTGTCCGCAGCGTAGACGACGTTTGGCGCGTCCACAAAGATGCCGGTGCGCGGCAAATTGGCGCGAGCGCCGTTCGCGCCGCCGCCCAGGCCCTGAATGGCCTGATAGAGGGCACCGACGCTGGCGGTCAGCACGTCGATCTGGCGCGCTTGCTGCTCGAGCATGGCCGCCATGAGCCGGGTTTGCACGTCCAAAAGTCGTTCGCTCCGCGTCTCGCCCGGCGCCAGCGGCTCTTCGGTTCGGAGGTCCGGCATGGAGAACGGCGTACTCGGAGCGATGACCGAGGCGGCCGACGCCAAGGTCGGCGGCGGCGGCGCCGCTTGGGGAATGGGTATATATCGTGTGCTGCTCGGCTTGGGCGGAGGCATCTCGGTACGCGTCGTATCGCGGGGGAATACTTTGCCCCAGGTGCGGCGTGGACGCTGATCGCGCCACGGCGACTCGGCGCGCGGCGGATTCTCCGGCACAAACGGCGAGCGCGGCTGCGCCTCGGGCGCGCGCGCCGCGGTCCCGGCGTTGGGAACCGCTTGCAGGGGAGGCGCCTTGCTGACCGAATGTTCCGGTGATGGAGCAGGGGCGGGCATGACGGCGGACGCTTCTTCGGGCGAGGCAGTCGGCTCTGCCGCGAGTGCTTCATCCGCGGCCGGCGAGGGCAGCATCACCAGGCTACCTCGGCGCCGTCCCCGGCCCCCGCGTCGCCCCCGACGACTGCGGCGACGCTGGGCCTCCTCGCTCTCCCCCGAAACCTCCTGGCTGTCACTGGTTTCGCCATCCTCCTCGTCGGCTTCGGGAAGCGCATCCAGGAGCGCATCGAAGGCAGCGGCGGCGGCTTCGAAATCGAACTCAGGGAGATTGTCATCGGGCGTTACGCCGGCCGCCGGCGACGCGGCCTCGCCCATGGGCGGAAACATTTCGCGGAGCGCCTTAGCCAGCAGTTCGCCGCCTTCGATGTCGGCCGTCACGGCGGCTGCCTCTTGGGGACTAAACCCGAAAAGATCGGCCAGATCGGACCCGAAGGGAGTCCGCTCCTCGTCCGTAACGGGCGGCGTTGTTTCGATCCGCTGCTCGTCGGTCACGTGAGGAGCGGTTTCGACGGGTGCGGTTTCGATCTGAATGGGCTCGGTCGCCGCGGACAGGTCGATGCCGGCCTCAGGCCGCGCCGCGGCTTCATCGACTACCGCCCGCTCCTCAACGGCTGTCGCCGCCGACACGGGTCGGGTACGGCCGCCGCGCCGCGCGCGGGTCGGCGCGGGGTTGGTGGGCCGTGCCTCGCCGGTCTCTTCTTCGGTCGAAATTTGACCTGTCCGACCAGCCACGGGCTCCAATGCGGCACGGGAACGACGGCGGGCAGGAGCGCGCCGGCCGGCCGGCTTGGGCGCGAGCGTCTCCGCGCTTTACGGTGCGGGGCCGGAAAGCGCGGGGTCGGCGTCCGGGGTAACC